>JBBPIR010000003.1:0-44664 GCA_038040195.1 Chloroflexota bacterium
CAGCTGGCCAACGCCAGCGTGAGCCAGGTCGAGATCGAGCGCGGCATCAACCACGTGACCGTCACGGTCCACACCGCCAAGCCGGGGATCGTGATCGGCAAGGGCGGCGCCAACGTCGAGCTGCTGCGCACGTCCGTCGGCAAGCTGACCGAAAAGAAGGTCAAGCTCGAGATCAAGGAGGTCCTGCAGCCGGAACTGGACGCCGTCCTGGTGGCCCAGAGCATCGCCGGCCAGCTCGAGCGCCGGATCGCCTTCCGCAAGGCGGTCAAGCAGGGCGTTCAGCGCACGATCAAGGCCGGCGCCAAGGGCGTGAAGATCCAGGTCTCCGGGCGCCTGGGCGGGACGGAGATGTCCCGTCGGGAGTGGGACAAGGAAGGTCGCATCCCGCTCGGCACGTTGCGCGCGGACATCAGCTACGGCGTCGTTCATGCCCACACGACCTACGGCCGGATCGGGGTCAAGGTCTGGATCTACCGCGGCGAGACGCTGGCTGATCTCCCGGGTTCGGCCCGCACCGAGCCGCGGGAGGCCCCACGCCCCGCGACCCGTGGCCGGCCGGCCCGTCGGACGCGGACCGGAGCCACTCCTGTCGAGGAGGCCGAGACGGCCGACGCGACGGTGGCGGTCGCCGCGCCGGTGGAAGAGGTCGCCGAATCGGTGGCCGTGGACGAGTCCGCGGTTGAGGCCGCCGTCGAGCCGAAGGCCGCCGTCGAGCCGAAGGCTGCCGTCGAGCCGAAGGCCGCCGTCGAGCCGAAGGCTGCCGTCGAGCCGAAGGCCGCCGTCGAGCCGAAGGCTGCCGTCGAGCCGGAGGCCGAGCCCGTGGTTGAGGCCGCCGCCGAAGCCGAGGCCGTCACGGAGACCGAGCCGGCATCGGTCGAACCTGAGACCCCAAGCAAGAGCAAGGCGAAGGACTAGTCATGCTGCTGCCGAAGCGCGTCAAGCATCGCAAGGTCCAGCGCGGACGCCGCGGAGGGCTGGCCAAGGGCGGCACCACTGTGTCCTTCGGCGAATACGGCCTGATGGCCGAAGAGGTGTGCTGGCTGACCAGCCGCCAGATCGAGGCTGCCCGACGTGCGATGACCCACCACATCAAGCGTGGCGGCCGTGTCTGGATTCGGGTCTTCCCCGACAAGCCGGTCACCAAGAAGCCGGCCGAGGTCCGCATGGGATCGGGCAAGGGGGCGCCGGACCACTGGGTCGCCGTCGTGAAGCCGGGCCGGATCATGTTCGAGATGTCCGGTGTGCCGGAAACGATCGCCCGCGAGGCGATGCGGCTGGCCAGTCACAAGCTGCCGATCTCCACCAAGTTCGTCATCAAGGAGGGCGTCGAACATGGACATCAGTGAGGTTCGCGCTCTCAGTGACCAGGATCTTGCTGCGGCCCTGGTCGATGCCAAGCTCGAGCTCTGGAAGATCCGGTTCGACCTGGCCACTCGCCAGGAGAAGAACCACAGCCGCCTGCCGGCCACCCGGCAGCGGATCGCACGGATCCTCACCGTAATGACCGAGCGCCAGCGCGCGGCGACACCCGCCAGCCAGGAGTCCGCGTAATGGCCGGCAAGCGACGGACCAAGGTCGGGCGCGTGGTGTCCGACAAGATGGACAAGACGGTGGTCGTCAGCGTCGAGCGTCTGCAGCGCCATCCGATCTACAAGCGCGTGATCCGGCGCTCCACGAAGTTCAAGGCCCACGACGAGGAGAACGCGGCGCGGGTGGGGGACAGCGTGCGCATCGAAGAGAGCCGGCCGCTGTCACGCGACAAGCGCTGGCGGCTGGTCGAGATCCTGGGCCACGGGGCAGCCGAGATGGCTTCCGGACCGATGGCCGATGAGGCGATCCTCAACCTCGAGCCGGAGCCCGTGGCCGAGTCGGGGCCGGAGTCGAAGGCGGCGGTCAGCGAGGCCGATCCGGCATGATCCGACGCCAGACCCGGCTCCGGGTCGCCGACAACACGGGCGCACGCGAGCTGATGTGCATCACGGTCGTGGGCCGCTCAACGAGCGAGACGGCGTCCGTGGGTGACGTCATCGTGGCCAGCGTCAAGCAGGCCCTGCCCAACTCCGGCGTGAAGAAGGGCGAGGTCGTCCGCGCGGTCATCGTCCGCACCAAGAAGGGCTACGGCCGCCCCGACGGGAGCCATATTCGCTTCGACGAGAATGCGGCAGTCCTCATCACCCCGCAGGGCAACCCGCGTGGGACCCGTATCTTCGGTCCGGTGGCGCGCGAGCTTCGAGAGCGGAACTACATGAAGATCATCTCGCTCGCGCCGGAGGTGCTGTGATGGCCGTTCGGAAGGGCGACACGGTGCTGGTCATGGCCGGCAAGGACCGTGGCAAGCGCGGCAAGGTCGAGCGTGTCGAGCGCACGCGGCGCGGCCTGGCCGTGGTCATTCCCGGCATCAACATGGCCAAGCGACACCAGCGCGCACAGAGGGGCCGCACGCAGACAGCGGGGATCATTGACCTGCCCATGCCGGTCCAGATCAGCAATGTCATGGTCGTGTGCCCCAACTGCGACAAGCCGACCCGCATCGGCCATGCGCGGCTGGATGACCAGCACAAGACCCGGGTGCGCGTCTGCAAGCACTGCGGGGAGCAGCTGGAGGTGACCGCGTGAGCGACGAACCAACCGCCGCGCCGCGCAAGCCCGCCAAGCCGGCAGCCAAGAAGGCAGCCAAGAAGGCAGCTGCGCCGCGCAAAGCGCCTGCGCCGCGCAAGGCCGCCGCGACGTCGGCCGCCAAGCGGTCCGCCACCGCGCCAGAAGCGCCTCCGAAGCAGCGGCGGGCTGCCAATGGGGGCGAGCTGGTGGGCCTCCGCCTGCGTTACCGCGACGAGGTGGTGCCGGCCCTGATCCGCGAGTTCCGGTACGCCAACCCGATGCAGGTCCCGCGCCTGGAGAAGGTCGTGGTCAACATCGGCCTGGGCGAGGCCATCCAGAATGCGAAGGCCATCGACGCCGCCGTCGGGGACCTGGCCACGATCACCGGCCAGAAGCCGATCGTGACCCGCGCCACCAAGTCGATCGCCCAGTTCCGGCTCCGGGCGGGAATGCCGGTCGGGGCCAAAGTCACGCTCCGTGGGCAACGGATGTACGACTTCGTGGAGCGGACCCTGCGGCTGGCCCTCCCGCGCATTCGTGACTTCCGCGGCGTGTCTCCCGGATCCTTCGACGGGCGGGGCAACTTCAGCCTGGGGCTCCGCGAGCAGCTGATGTATCCGGAGATCGACTACGACAAGATCGACCGCCTGCGGGGCCTCGAGATCAGCATCGTGACCACCGCCCGCAACGACGAGGAAGGCCGTCGCCTCCTCGCCCTGCTGGGCATGCCATTCGCCGCCAACTGACCTGAGGACGATTCGAACGTGGCCAAGAAATCGATGATTGCCAAATCCCAGCGCAAGCCGCGGTTCGCCGTGCGCCAGCACAACCGCTGCACGGTGTGCGGGCGTCCGCGGGCCTACATGCGGCGCTTCGCGCTGTGTCGCATCTGCTTCCGGGAGCGTGCCCTCGACGGCCTGCTGCCGGGGGTCATGAAATCGAGCTGGTAGCCATGAACATGACCGATCCGATTGCCGACATGCTGACCCGCGTCCGCAACGCGAGCCTCGCCCATCACGGCGAGGTCGTCCTGCCCGCGTCGCGCGTGAAGACCGAGATCGCTCGCATCCTGGTCGAGGAGGGGTTCATCGCCTCGTTCGAGGCTCGGGTCGACGACGGCCATGATCACCTGGTCCTGACCCTCAAGTACGTCGAGGGCCGCACGCCGGTGGTGACCGGTCTTAAGCGCATCAGCAAGCCGGGACTGCGCGTCTACGCGCGCAAGACCGAGATTCCCCGCGTCCTGGGCGGCCTGGGCGTGGCCATCCTTTCCACCTCCCACGGGATCATGACCGGGCAGTCGGCCCGGAAGCTGAATCTCGGCGGCGAGGTGCTGTGTTACGTCTGGTAAGGAGCCGCATGTCGCGAATCGGGCGCCTGCCCATTCCCATCCCCGATGGTGTCGAGGTCACCCTCGACGGTCAGCACCTGAGCGTGACCGGCCCGCTGGGCACGTTGGAGCGGGACGTCCACCCCGAGATGGCCGTCGTTCACGATGACGGCGTCCTCCGTATCGTCCGCCCGTCCGATGAGCCGCGCCATCGGGCCCTGCATGGGCTGACCCGATCGCTGGTCGCCAACATGGTCACCGGGGTGACCGCGGGATTCACCAAGGTCCTCGAGATCAGCGGCGTGGGGTACCGCGCCCAGCTCCAGGGCGAGACCCTGGTCCTGGCGCTGGGGTTCTCGCACCCGGTCGAGTTTCCGCCTCCGGAGGGCATTCGCTTCACCGTCGAGACCCCCACCCGGCTGTCGGTGAGCGGCCCCGATCGGGAGCTGGTCGGTCAGGTGGCAGCGGCCATTCGCGCCAAGCGCAAGCCCGAGCCCTACAAGGGCAAGGGCATCCATTACGCCGGGGAGCAGATCCGACGCAAGGCCGGCAAGACGGGCAAGGTCGGGGGAGCCGCGTAACCATGATCAAGAAGTCATCCCGCGACGAGCTGCGGCGCAAGCGACACGCCCGCCTCCGACTGCGCGTGACGGGCAGCACCGAGCGCCCGCGGCTCAGCGTCTTCCGCAGCTCCCGCTTCATCTATGCCCAGGTCATTGACGACACCACCGGCCGGACATTGGCCGCGGCCTCGAGCCGCGAGCCGTCGCTCGGCGCCGGAACCGGCAAGGTTGCCGTCGCCGAGGCGGTGGGCCGCGCGGTCGCTGAGCGGGCGCGCCAGGCCGGCGTCACCCAGGTCGTCCTCGATCGGGGAGGCTATCGGTATCACGGGCGGGTTCGCTCGCTCGCCGAGGGCGCCCGCCAGGGCGGCCTCGAACTGTAGAGCGGAGTACATATGGCACGTATCGATCCCACCAAGCTGACCCTCGAAGAAAAGGTCGTCCAGATCAACCGGGTGGCCAAAGTGGTCAAGGGTGGCCGCCGCTTCAGCTTCAGTGCAGTCGTGGTCGTGGGTGACGGCCGCGGCGTCGTGGGCGGCGGTCTGGGAAAGGCCGGTGAGGTGCCGGAGGCCATCCGCAAGGGCGTCGAGGACGCGAAGAAACACCTCATCCGGGTGCCTTTGGTGGGCAGCACCATCCCGCACGACGTCCTGCGCGAATTCGGGGCGACGCGGGTCTTGCTTCGACCCGCAACCGCCGGCACCGGCGTCATCGCGGGAGGCTCGGTCCGTGCCGTCGTGGAGGTCGCCGGCATCCGCGACCTGCTCTCGAAGACGATGGGCAGCACGAATCCGGTCAACGTCGTGCGAGCCACGCTCGACTGTCTGGCCAACCTGCAAACGGCGGACGATATCGCGGCACGCCGCGGCAAAACCGCCGAGGAGCTGCTCGGCAAGCGCGCAGCCGAAGCGGCGCGCCAGCCGCATATCTACGTCGAGCGGCCGGCGCCGCCCATGCTGGGCGGAGGCCCGCGTGGCCGCTAAGCGCTCGGCGGATCCGCCGGCCACCCTGCGCGTGACGTGGATCCGCTCCACCATCGGCCACCGGGCCGAGGCGCGGGGCACCATCCGGGCGCTGGGACTCCGCCGCCTGCACCACAGCGTCGAGGTCCCGGACACGCCGCAGACGCGCGGCATGCTGCGCCGAGTCGCCTTCCTGGTCGACGTCATCGACCCGGCCAAGCCGGAGGAGACGACTTGAAGCTGCACGACCTCCAGCCGGCCACCGGATCACACACGCCTGCCCGGCGGGTGGGACGGGGCCATGGCTCGGGCAAGGGCAAGACGGCCGGTCGCGGCACCAAGGGCCAGAAGTCGCGCGCCGGCGGGTCCATCCCACCCTGGTTCGAAGGCGGCCAGACTCCGATCCATATCCGCACGCCCAAGCTCCATGGCTTCCGCAACCGCGGGCGGGTCGCCTACGCGGCGGTGAATATCGGCCGCCTGGTCGAGGCTGAGGCGGGCACCCTGATCACGCCCGATGTGCTGGCTCATGGCGGGCTGGTCCGCCGCTCGAAGACCCGGGCTCTCCCGGTCAAGATCCTTGGCGCCGGCGACGCCCCGAAGGGCGTGACCATCCATGCCCACGCGTTCTCCCGGGCTGCCCTCGACAAGCTGGCTGCCGCCGGATCCACCGCCCAGCGCATCAGCTGGCCCGATGGAGCGCCGGTGGACGAGGCCGCCGAAGCCCAGGCCCTGGCCGAAGCCGCGGCCGCGGCGGAAACTCGCGCGCGAGCCAGGGGCAAGCGCCGGAGCAAGCGCAAGGGCCAGGGGACAGGCGCCCGCGCAGGAGCGGCCGCAGCAGCGGTTGCGGACGACGCGACCGATGCCCCCGTCAGCGACGCGACGGATGCCTCAGTCACCGACGCGACCGATTCCACCACCACCGCTCCGGATGACGAAGGGCCCGAAACCGGGGAGGCCGACGGCGAGGGCGCGAAGGCGTGATTCAGTCGGTCGTCACCGCTCTCCAGGCGCCGGACATCCGGCGCAAGATCCTGTTCACGGTCTTCATCCTGCTCATCTTCAGGATCCTGACCGCGGTCCCGGTGCCCAACGTCGACCAGGCGCGCCTTGCCGAGCTATTCGCGTCAAACCAGCTCCTGGCGCTGCTCGACATCTTCTCCGGCGGCGGCCTGGCCACCGCCTCGATCATTGGTCTCGGCCTGAACCCTTACATCAACGCCAGCATCATCATGCAGCTCATGCAGGGGGTCATCCCGCGCCTGGGAGATCTGGCGCGGGAAGGGGAGTACGGGCGCAACCGGCTCCAGCAGTACAGCCGCTACCTGACGGTGCCGCTGGCGGCGGCCCAGGGCTTCGGCTTCTCGGTCCTCCTCCAGAACGCCGGCGTCATCCCGATATCGCCGTTCTTCAGCTTCGAGACGTTCTCGCTGCTCATTGCCTGGACCTCGGGGACGATCCTCCTGATGTGGCTCGGCGAGCTGATCAGCGAGCGCGGGCTGGGCAACGGCATCAGCTTCATCATCTTCGCCGGCATCGTCGGCCGCCTGCCGGACCAGGCGGGGCCGATCATCACCGCCCCCGACGGGATCCTCCGGATCGCGCCCTTCATCGTGGTCGCGGTCATCATCATCGCGGCCGTGGTGTTCGTGAACGAGGGCCAGCGCCGGATCCCGGTCCAATACGCCTCGCGCGTGCGTGGACGGCGCATGTACCAGGGTCAGACCCAGTACCTGCCCATGAAGGTGACCATGGCCGGCGTGATCCCGATCATCTTCGCGGTCAGCATCCTGCTGTTCCCGGCCCAGATCGCCCAGTACTTCACCACGAGCAGCAACCAGGTGGTGGCCGATGTCGCCGCCTGGATCAGCACCACGCTGAGCCCTCAGACGCCGATCGTGTACGGGATCCTGTATTTCGTGCTGGTCGTGTTCTTCACCTACTTCTACACCGCGTTCCAGTTCAAACCGGACCAGACAGCAGACTTCCTGCGCAAGAACGGTGGTTTCATCCCAGGCATCCGACCCGGTCGACCGACCGAGGAGTTCCTGTCTCGGGTGGCGAACCGGATCACACTGGGCGGCGCGACATTCCTCGGGATCATCGCCGTGACGCCCCTCATCATCTCCGCCTTCATCCCGGGGACTGAAGCGATCCAGCTGGGCGGGACCAGCATCCTGATCGTGGTTGCGGTGGTGGTCGAGACCATGAAGCAACTCGAGGCCCAGATGCTGATGCGCAATTACGAGGGCTTCATCCGGTGATGCTCGTCCTGCTGGGCGCGGTCGGCGCCGGCAAGGGCACCCAGGCATCGATCATCGCGCGCGAGCGCGGCCTGCTTCACCTCGCTACCGGCGACCTGTTCCGACGTGCCCTGCGCGATGGCACCCCGCTGGGCGAGGTCGCCCGTGGCTACATGCGGCGCGGCGAGCTGGTGCCTGACGAGATCACGATCCGGATGGTTGCCGAGGTGCTGGCCGGTCCCGCGGCCCGGGCCGGCGTCGTGTTCGACGGCTTCCCGCGCACCCTGGCCCAGGCCCAGGCACTGGACGCACTCGTGGCGGAGCACCGCACCGAGATCACGCGAGCGGTGCTGATCGACGTTCCCGAGGACGTCCTTGTCGCCCGCGTCGCCGGGCGCTGGGTATGCCCGCAATGCGACACCCCGTATCACCTTACCGACGACCCGCCGCGCCAGCCCGGTGTATGCGACCGAGACGGAACGGCCCTCGTCCAGCGCGAGGACGACCGGCCCGAGGTGTTCCGGGCCCGCCTGCGCGAGCAGCTGCGTCCCCTAGATGACGTGGTGGCGTACTACGCCGGCCGTGGGCTCCTGGCTCGGGTCGACGGCCGCCAGCCGGTCGAGACGGTCACCGCGGCCATCCTGGCCGCCACGGACGGGGAGCGTGCGCCCTGATGGGCATTCCCCTGCGCCGCGCCAACGCGACCATCAAGCGGCCTGAGGAGGTCGCCCGGATGCGGCACGCGGGCCAGATCCTGGTGGCGCTCCTCGACCAGCTGGAGGCGGCGCTAGCGCCTGGCGTGACCACCGCCGAGCTCGACGCTCTGGCAGCCGACCACATCCGCGAGGCGGGAGCCGTCTCGTCGTTCAAGGGCTACGGGTCGAATCCGCCCTTCCCAGGCATCATCTGCACATCGCTCAACGACGAGGTGGTGCATGGCATCCCGTCCGCCCGGCGCCGGATTCGGGATGGCGACCTCATCGGCCTTGACGTGGGCTGCATCTGGGAGGGCTGGCATGCGGACTGTGCCCGCACCTACGCCGTCGGCGACGTGACCCCCGCCGCGGCGAAGCTGGTGGAGGCCACCCGAGACGCGCTCACGGCCGGGATCGCGGCCGCAGTGGCCGGCAACCGTCTGGGCGATGTCGGGGCCGCCATCGAGGCGGTCGCGGACCAACACGGCTACGGGATCGTGCGGCCGTTCGTGGGGCACGGGATCGGGACCAGCATGCACGAGGAGCCCCAAGTCCCGAACTACGGCCGACGCGGGACCGGGATGCGGCTTGAGGTCGGCCTGTGCCTGGCCATTGAGCCGATGTTCAACCTGGGTGGAGACGACGTGCGGCTGCTCGACGACGGCTGGACGGTCGTGACCGCCGACGGGTCGGCATCGGCGCATTTCGAGGACACGATCGTGATCGGAGCCGCGGGGCCGGAGCGGCTGACGGCGCGGCCAGGTGCGGGATGAGACGAGGATGGCCGTTGCCCTCGTCGGCGGGGCTGCTGTATACTTTTCGATCCGGTCGCCGCGTGCGGCGGCCTTTCCGTGTGTCCCCCAACCGAGTCTGCTGAAGCCGCGAACGAGGGTGCGTAGCGTTTGCCGAAAAAGGATGCGATTGAGGTCGAGGGCGAGGTGATCCTCCCCTTGCCGAACGCGATGTTCAAGGTGCGCCTTGAGAACGGCCACGAAGTCCTGGCCCACATCTCCGGGAAGCTCCGCAAGAACTTCATCCGCATCCTGCCCGGCGATACGGTTCGCGTCGAGTTGAGTCCCTACGACCTCAGTCGAGGTCGGATCACGTACAGGATGCGATGAAAGTCAGTGCATCGGTCAAGCCCCGTTGCGAGCGCTGCAAGGTGATTCGGCGCTCGGGCGTGGTGCTGGTCATTTGCCGCATCCCCAAGCACCGCCAGCGGCAGGGCTAGGGGAGGCTTCGGCATGGCGCGTATCGCCGGCGTGGACATTCCCCGCGAGAAGCGGGTCATCGTGTCGTTGACCTACATCCACGGCATTGGTCCGGCAACGGCGGCCAAGGTGGTCACCGCAGCCGGCGTCGCGCCGGACACGCGCGTGCGGGACCTGACCGAGGATGAGGTCACGCGGGTGCGCGACATCATCGACAAGCGATACCGCGTCGAGGGCGACGTCCGGCGCGAGGTCAGCATGAACATCAAGCGCCTGATGGAGATCGGTGCCTACCGCGGCGTCCGGCATCGCCGCAACCTGCCCTCCCGCGGGCAACGGACCAAGACCAACGCCCGACAGCGCCGCGGCTCGCGCAGGACCGTCGGCGTCCGCCGCAAGAAGTAACGGAGTCCCATGGCTGAGCGAAAGAAGGCGACGCGCGCCAAGAAACGCGAGAAGAAGAACGTCCCGGTTGGGCATGCGCACATCCAGGCCACCTTCAACAACACCATCGTGACCATCACCGATCCCAGCGGGGGGGTGATCGCGTGGGGCAGCGCCGGGCTGGTCGGCTTCAAGGGCTCGCGCAAGAGCACGCCGTACGCCGCCTCCCAGACCGCGGACCTGGCGGCCCGCAAGGCGATGGAGCACGGGGTGCGGCAGGTGGAGGTCTTCGTGAAGGGCCCCGGTGCCGGCCGCGAGCAGGCGATCCGCTCGCTCCAGGCCGCGGGCCTGGAGGTCACCGCCATCACGGACGTGACGCCCATCCCGCACAACGGTTCACGCCCGCCGAAGCGGCGGAGGGTCTAGCCGCATGGCGCGCTACACGGATCCGGTCTGTCGCATCTGCCGCCGGGAGGGGCTCAAGCTCTTCCTGAAGGGCAGCCGCTGCTTCTCGAAGAAATGCTCCTTCGAACGCCGGAGCACGCCGCCCGGGATGAACACCATGCGGCGCCGGAAGGTCAGCGAGTTCGGGCTCCAGATGCGCGAGAAGCAGCGAGTCCGGCGCAGCTATTCGGTCCTCGAACGGCAGTTCCGGAACTACTTCCGTGACGCCGAGCGCCAACGGGGCATGACCGGCGAAAACCTGCTGCGGCTGCTCGAGATGCGCCTCGACAACGTGGTCTACCGGATGGGCTTCGCCAGCTCGCGGGCCCAGGCCCGACAGCTGGTGAACCACGGGCATTTCAAGATCAACGGCCGGCCCACCAAGTCCCCCAGTCAGCAAACCTCGGTCGGAGACCGGATCGAGGTCCGTGACACGCGGCAGGGCCGAACGTTCTTCAAAGCCGCGCCCGACACCATGCGCGCGGCCCAGATCCCCGACTGGGTCAGCGTGGATCCGACCAAGCTGGTCGGGTCCGTGATCGCCCAGCCCACCCGTGAGCAGATGCCCGCGGAGTTCAACGAGCAGCTTGTCGTCGAGTACTACTCGCGCTAGGAGTTCCCCTTGCTGATGATCGAACCCGAGTCCACCCCGCGCATCGAAGAGGTCGAGGCGCACGGCGCCGCGGGCCGCTTCGAGATCCAGCCCCTGGCCGCCGGCTACGGCGTCACGCTGGGCAACGCGCTGCGCCGCGTACTGCTGTCCTCGCTGGAGGGGGCGGCCGTGACGTCCATCCAGATCGCGAACGTGTATCACGAGTTCAGCACCCTCCCGGCGGTGAAGGAGGACGTGACCCAGATCGTGCTGAACATGAAGAAGATCCGCCTTCGCTCGTTCGCTCCGCACCCGGTGAACCTGAAGCTTGTGAAGCACGGCGCCGGCCACGTGACGGCGGGCGACATCGCCGAGTCGGCGGACGTCGAGATCGTCAACCCCGAGCTCGAGCTGCTGACCCTGGATTCGGATGCCGGGTCGATTGAGATGGATCTCACAATCGAGACCGGGGTCGGGTACCGGGCGGCCGAGCACACCGAGGAGATGCCGATAGGCGTCATCCCGGTGGATGCCATCTTCTCGCCGGTCCGACGGGTGAACTTTTCTGTCGAGAACACCCGGGTTGGGCAGATGACGAACTTCGACAAGCTCAGCCTGGAAATCGAGACCGACGGGACCACCACCCCCCAGGCGGCCCTGGCCCAGGCGGCCGGGATCCTGGTCCGCGAGTTCAGCCGATTCGCCGATATCGGGCGGCCCAGCACCGGCACCGGTGACGAAGTGCCGGCGCCGCTGGCGGCCAGCCTGCTCGATGCGCCGATCGAGGAGCTGGACCTGCCCATGCGGGCCTACAACAGCCTGAAGCGGAACAACATCACCAAGATCGGCCAGCTGCTGGCCCTGGGTGACGACGAGCTGCTCCGGATGCGGAACTTCGGCCGCAAGAGCCTCGACGACTTGAAGGAGCGTCTCGCCCTCCGCGGGTTCATCGCTCCCGAGGACGGGGCCCCCATGGCGGACGAGGGCGACCTGCCGGCTGCCGCCGAGCTGGACGAGGCCGTCGCCGCCGAGCTGAACCGGGAGGCCTGATCCAGACCGATGCCGCACCGCATCGCCGGCCGCAAGCTGAGCCGACCGACCGCCCACCGCGAGCACATGCTCGCCAACCTGGCGGTGGCGGTGCTTCGCTACGAGCGGCTGAAGACGACTGAGGCCAAGGCCAAGGAGGTGCGGGGCATGGTCGATCGCCTGATCGTCACCGCCAAGCGCGGCGACCTGCCCGCGCGACGGCAGCTGGTGGCCAAGCTGCCCAATGAGCCGCTCATCATCGAGAAGCTGATGGGTGAATTGGCGGCCAAGTACGCCGAGCGGGGGTCGGGGTTCACGCGGATCACGCGTCTTGGACCCCGCGCCGGCGATGCGGCCCCCATGGTCCAGATCGAGCTCGTGTGAGGCGGGCTCGGCTGACCGAATAACCGAAGACCCGATGGTCCCCGCGGCGCAACGCTGCGCCCGGGCGCTCATCGAGTACGACGGGACGGCATTCGCCGGCTCGCAGCGCCAGCCGCAGCAGCGGACGGTGCAGGGCGAGCTGGAGGAGGCCCTTAACAAACTGACCGGCGAGCGGATCACGGTCCGCCTTGCCGGGCGCACCGATGCTGGCGTGCATGCCACGGGACAGGTGATTGCCTTCTGTCTGCCAGACCCCTCCCGCCGGGAGTGGCCGGGGTGGGCGGAGCTGCGGCGACTCCTGAACGCGGCCCTGGCGCCGGACGTGGCGGTCCGCGCTCTGCGCGCCGCTCCCCGGGATTTCGACCCGCGGCGAGCGGCCGTGGCACGCACGTACCGCTATCGGATCCGGGAGGACGGCGACCGCCGCCCGACCGATCGGCATCGGGAGCTCGAGATACCCGACCGCCTCGACGTGGCCGCCATGCGCGACGCCGCGGCGCGGATGATCGGGGAGCGGGACTTCGCCGCCCTGGGCAGCGACCCGCGAAGTCGGACGGTCCGCCACCTGGTGGCGGTCAGCATCCGGCGGCGCGGGACGTTGATCGAGGTGACGGTGACCGCCAACGCCTTCCTGCGACGCATGGTGCGAAGCCTGGTGGCGGTTCTGCTGGCCGTCGGACGCGGCCAGATGGCGGCCGATGACGTGGAGCGTATGCTCGACGTCCGACAGCGGGCCCTCCACGGGCGGGCCGTGCCGACGCGCGGGCTCACTCTCGAGCGGATCAGTTTCGGAACCACAGGAGTAACGAAGGAAACATGAAGACGTACGCGGTCAAGGCCAGCGAGATCGACCGAGGCTGGTGGCTCATCGACGCCACCGATCAGCCGCTCGGTCGACTGGCCACGCGCGTCGCCACCCTGCTGGCGGGCAAGCACAAGCCCACCTGGTCGCCGCACCTCGACACGGGCGACCACGTGGTCGTGGTCAACGCCGCCCGCATCCGCGTGACTGGCAACAAGCTGAGCCAGAAGCGCTACTACCGCCACTCGAACTACCCGGGTGGCTTGCGAGAGGAGAGCCTGGCCGACCTGTTGGCGCGCAAACCCGAGCGCGCGGTCGAGATGGCGATCCAGGGCATGCTGCCCCGGAATCGGCTCGGCAAGGCCATGTTCCGCAAGCTGAAGGTGTATGCCGGAGCCGATCATCCGCACGAGGCCCAGCGGCCCCGTTCGGACCAGGACCAGGATCAGGAGGCCTCGTGAGCGTCAACTACCTGTACGGCACCGGCCGGCGCAAGACGTCGGTGGCCCGGGTACGCCTCCTGCCGGGCGACGGCAGCATCATCGTGAATGGCAAGCCGGCCCTGGAGTACTTCGGCGGCGAGTCATCGGTGTCCGTCCTGCACCTCCCGTTCCGGGTGACCGAGACCGACGGCCGCTACGCCGCGACGGTCCTGGTGGCCGGCGGCGGTATCTCGGGCCAGGTGGGCGCCATCCGCCACGGCATCGCGCGCGCCCTGCTGGCCGGCCACCCTGACTTCCGGGTGCCACTCCGCGCCGCCGGCCTCCTGACCCGCGACCCGCGGGCCAAGGAGCGGAAGAAGTACGGCCTCAAGCGCGCGCGCAAGGCTCCCCAGTACACGAAACGCTGATTCCTGCCCGGGAGCCGATCTCAGGCTGCCGAGAAGGCCTTTGGTAACATTGGCGGCCGACCGCACCGGAGCGCCTGTCTGACCGTGCCGGAGAGCATCAGCGAGTTCCTGAACACGTTCCTGCGCGGCACGTGGCTTTCGATCGTCGACATCCTCGTCGTCGCCATCCTGATCTACTGGCTGTTCGTCCTGATCCGCGGCACGCGTGCGATACGCATCCTCATCGGCCTGTCGATCGTCGCTCTCGTCTACCTCGCCGCCCAGGCGCTCGATCTTGCCCTCCTGTCCACCCTGCTCCAGGCCGGTGCTGTGGTCGGCCTGTTCGCGGTGGTGGTCGTCTTTCAGCCGGAGCTGCGACGGGGCCTGGAGCAGATCGGAAGGATAGGCTCGCTGAACCGGCTGTTCGTGTCGTCCGAGGTGTCGGCGGCCGACGCCGTCGCACGCGAGGTCTCGCGGGCGGCCCGGCTGCTGGCCGGGTCGCGCCACGGCGCGCTGATCGTGATCGAGCGCGACACGGGCCTGCACGACCTCACCGCCGAGTCGGGGGTGCCGATCAACGCCGATCTGCATGCCGAGTTGCTGGCCACCATCTTCTACCACGGCACTGCCCTCCATGACGGGGCGGTGGTCATATCCGGCAACCGGATCGTCGCCGCCGGGGTGCTCCTCCCACTCAGCCAGAACGTCCTCGACAGCGAGCGCTACGGGACCCGGCACCGGGCGGCCATCGGGATCAGTGAACAGACCGATGCGCTCATCGTGGTGGTCAGCGAGGAGACCGGCTCCATCTCGCTGGTGGTCCGCGGCCGGATCGAGCGCAACCTGAGCGAGGATCGGCTCCGACGTCGGATCTTCAGCCTGATCCGGCCGCAGGCTCCGCGCCAGGCCATGCCCCTCCTGCGTCGCACCCTGGAGGGCCGCTGGGGCATGCCCGAGGATGAGCCGGCAGCCGCGCTCATCGACCCCGAGGACCGCGTCGTCCCGTCGGTCGCCCCGGTGGCCGAGCCTCCGGCGACCGAGGCTCCGGCGACCGAGGCTCCGGCGACCGAGGCCTCCGAGACCACTCAGCCGGTGGCCAGCGGAGAGCGTCGCGGCTGATGGCCTGGCTGCTGCGGAACTGGCCCCTCAAGCTGGGTGCCCTGCTGCTGTCGATCCTGCTGTACGCGGGCCTCGTGTACTCCGGGTCCTTCACCGAGCGGCAGGCGACCGGAGTCCCGATCCGAGCCACCAACCAGCCCCTGAACACCTACCTGCTCACCGGGGAGCTGGGCACGGTGGACGTCGGCTACCGCGCCGCGGCCGGCGCCGTCGGGGGCGTCACGACCTCGACCTTCAGCGCGACGGTCGATCTCGAGGCCTACGACATGACCCAGGCCGGCGAGCCACAGCGGGTGCCGGTCGAGGTGCGCTCACTCGACGACGAGGTCGTCGTCCTGGAGGTGGCCCCGGTCGAAGTCTCGGTCATCCTGGATCGCTTGGCGGTGCGGACCGTGCGTGTCGTCGTCGATCGCGGTGAGGTGCCGCCGGGGCTTGAGATCGGGGTGGCGACCGTGATGCCCTCCACGGTCCAGGCGCAGGGTCCGGAGAGCCGGCTGCGGCTCGTCACGCGGGCCCTGGCCCGGGTCCGGATCGATTCGTCGGGGATCGACGTCTCGGAGCTCGTCGATCTGGTCCCGGTGGACGCCGATGGGGACCCGGTGGGGGCGGTCGAATTCTCGCCCGCTGCGGCGACGGTCGAGATCGAGGTCAGCACCGCCGAGACCTCGAAGACGGTCCCGGTCACTCCGGACCTGGTGGGGACGCCCCCGGCCGGTTTGACACTGACCGGCGTCACCGTGGAACCGTCCGCGGTGACCCTGTTCGGCCCGCCCGACGTCCTGACCGGGATCACCAGCGTGCAGACCGATCCGATCGACATGACGGCCGTTACCGGGGACAACGTTCTGGAGGCCGCGCTCATCCTGCCCGACCAGACTCGCCTCGCTGAGGGCGCCGCAGCCACGGTGGCCGTATCAGTCAGCGTCGACCCCGAGCTGGCGAGCCGGACCATCCTGGTCGGGCCGGTGTGCCAGAACGTCGGGTCGGGCCTGGTGTGTCAGCCGCAGGCCGACCAGATCCCGGTCACGGTGAGCGGGCTCCGGGCCGCGGTGGCCGCCCTCACCCCGGCCCAGGTCACACCGATCCTCAACATGGCCGGCCTGGGCGAGGGCACGCACCAGGTGACGCCCAGCGTGACCTTGCCTGCGGGCATCTCCCTGGTGCAGGCGCTGGCTCCGCTGACGGTGGTGCTCACCGCCGGCGGTCCATAGCGGGCGGCCGGGAGCAGGATGGGCCGTCTCTTCGGCACCGACGGGATCCGCGGTGTCGCCAATGTCGACCTGACGCCGAACCTGGCGTACGACCTGGGTCGTGCCCTGGGCCACTATGTCGACGGCGCCGGTCGGAGCGTGGTGGTGGGCCGTGACACCCGTCGGTCGGGGGAGATGCTCGCCTCGGCGCTGGCCGCCGGCCTGACTTCGGTCGGTACCGATGTCCTGGACCTGGGCGTGGTCACAACTCCCTGCCTGGCGTACGTGGCCGAGACCGGCGAGCACGTGGCCGGGGTCATGGTCTCTGCCTCGCACAACCCGCCCGACGACAACGGGCTGAAGGTCGTTTCGGGTGGCCGGAAGATGGACGACGAGGCCGAGGAGCGACTCGAGCACCTCATCTTCCAGGCCGAGGCCCTACCCGGACCGACAAACGCGGGACTGGGCCGCATTCACCGCGACCCTGCGGCCGTCAACGTCTACCGCGATCATCTGGCGGCCGCCGCGGGCGACCTGCTTTCCGGGCTGCGGATCGGCGTGGACGCCGCCAACGGGTCCGCCTCCATCTTTGGCCCGGCGTTGTTCGAGTCCCTCGGTGCCCACGTGACCACCATCCATTGCGAACCGGATGGCACGAACATCAATGTGGGTGGCGGCGCCACCGACCCCGCCGCCCTGGCGCGCCTGGTTCGGTCGGGTGACCTGGACCTGGGGTTTGCCTTCGACGGTGACGCCGACCGCCTGATCGCGGTCACCGAGGCCGGAGAGGTGGTCGATGGCGACGGCGTGATGGGGATCTGCGCCCTCGAGCGCCTTGCTGCGGGCACCCTGGCCAAGAAGACCCTGGTCGTCTCGGTGATGAGCAATGACGGCCTCGTCCGCGTGGTGGAGGCGGCCGGCGGGCGCGTCCTGCGCGCGCCGGTGGGGGATCGGCACATCGTCGAGGCCATGGAACGGTCGGGGGCCATGCTCGGAGGAGAGCAGTCGGGTCACGTGATCTTCCGCGACCTGGCGTCCACCGGGGACGGGCTGCTGACCGCCATTCAGCTCGTCGCCGCCCTGAGGTCGGCCACGGGTCCGAGCCTGGGTGAGCTGGCCGCCCGAATTCCGAGGCTCCCGCAGGTGATGATAAACTCGGCCGTCCGCCACAAGGACCAGTGGCAGGTCGACCCGCTCTTCGCCGATGCGGTGGCTCGGGCGACCGCCCGGCTGGGCAGCCGGGGGCGGATCATCGTCCGCTCCTCGGGTACCGAGCCGAAGCTGCGAATCATGGTCGAGGGTGAGGAACCTGAAGAGATCGCCACCATCGCCCGGGAGCTCGCCGAGCTGGCCACCGCGCGGTTGAACTAGGCAGACCCGGGAGGCAGCCATGTGCGGGATCGTCGGCTACGTGGGACCGCGTGACGCGGCGCCGATTCTCCTCGAGGGCCTGCGCCGCCTCGAATACCGCGGCTACGACTCAGCCGGCATCGCGATTCGGACCGAACAGGGGACGGTGTTCGTGGAGAAGCGCGCGGGCAAGCTCCAGAACCTGACCGACCACCTGAACGGGACCACGCCGGCCGGTCACCCCGGCATCGCTCACACCCGTTGGGCCACCCACGGGGCCCCGACCGACCTGAATGCGCACCCCCACGCCGACTGCACCGGCAAACTGGCCCTCATCCACAACGGGATCATCGAGAACTACGCCGAGATCCGGGATCGGCTGGCCGGAGCCGGTCACGCCTTCACCTCGGAGACCGACACCGAAGTGCTGGCCCACCTCATCGAGGAGCGCTACACCGGCGACCTGGTCGAGGGCGTGCGCCTGGCCCTGCGCGAAGTGCGTGGCGCGTACGCCATCGGCGTCATGCACACCGATCATCCGGATCTCATCGTGGGCGCCCGGATGAACGTGCCCCTCATCGTCGGCCTGGGAGAGGGCGAGGGGTTCCTGGCCAGCGACGTGCCGGCCATCCTGGAGCACACCCGGCGCATGATCATCCTCCACGAGGGCGACATTGCCGCGGTGACGTCCACCGGGACCCGCATCGTTGACCTCGACGGCGGGGTGCTCGACCGCGAGGTCACCGACATCACCTGGAACCTGGAAGCCGCCGAGAAGGGCGGCTTTGCCCATTTCACGCTCAAGGAGATCTACGAGCAGCCGCATGCCATCCAGGAGGCGCTGCGCGGCCGGGTCGACGGGCGTGGGGTCATCCGGCTGCCGGAGCTGGAGGCCATCGACGAGAAATTGCGCCTGGCAGAGCGTATCTACCTGGTGGCATGCGGCACCGCCCACTACGCCGGTGACGTGGGTGCGTACCTCCTCCAGCAGTGGACCGGTGTGCCAGCCGTTTCGGTCATCGGCTCCGAGATGCGGTATGCCCCGCCCCCGATCGACGAGCGCACGCTCGTGATCGCCATCAGCCAGTCCGGCGAGACGGCGGACACGATCGCCCCAACCCGCCTGGCCCGAGAGCGGGGCGCCACCGTGCTGGTGGTGACCAATGTGGTGGGCAGCGCCCTCACCCGGGACGGCCATGCCACGGCCTATCTGCAGGCCGGGCCGGAGATCGGGGTCGCCTCCACCAAGGCCTTCGTGACCCAGGTGCTCGTGCTCCAGATGATCGCCCTCCACCTGGCCCGGCTGCGCGGGACGATGACGCCGGCCCAGCTGACGACCTTCGGCCTGGGGCTCCGGGCGCTCCCGCGTGCGGCGGTGGCTGCCCTCGACAGCGCACCCCAGGTGCGCGACATCGCGCGCCGCTGGTCGGAGGTTCGGGACGTCATGTACATCGGGCGCGGGATCGGCTTTCCGATCGCGATGGAGGGCGCTCTCAAGCTCAAGGAGCTGTCGTACGTGCACGCCGAGGGATATGCCGCCGGCGAGCTGAAGCACGGTCCGATTGCTCTCCTCGACGTCGCGACGCCCCTGGTCGCCATCGTCATCAAGGGATCGGTATACGAAAAGGTGCTATCCAACGTGTCCGAGGCGCGCGCTCGGCAGGCCCCCGTGGTGGCCGTCGCCACCGAGGGCGATCACGAGATCGGCCAGTACGCCGACGAGGTCATCTACGTCCCGGAGACGCTCGAGGAGCTGTCGCCGGTGATCACCATCCTCCCGCTCCAGCTGCTCGCCTACGAGGTGGCCGTATCGCGCGGTGCCGATGTCGATCAGCCGCGCAACCTGGCCAAGTCGGTCACCGTCGAGTAACGATCGGGTGGGCGACGCCCGATGAGCCGCCACGAGCTGGGCGTCGACCTGATTGACATCGATCGCATCGCCCAGACCCTGCGCCGCCACCCGCAACGCTTTCGGCGGCGCGTCCTGACCGACCGCGAGGACCGATACTGCGGCAAGCGGGTGGAACGCGTCGCCGGCCGCTGGGCGGCCAAGGAGGCGGTGAGCAAGGTGCTGGGACTTGGCGTGCGCGGCGTGGGGTGGCGCGAGATCGAGGTGCTTCCGAACTTCGCCGGGCAGCCGCAGGTCCTGCTCCACGGCCGGGCTGCCGCCCGGGCGGCGCGACTGGGGATCGGTGAGGTGACCGTGTCGATCTCACATGAACGCCGGATGGCGGTGGCCGTCGCAATCGCGGACCGGCCGGCCGAGGCGTAGGGTGGCGGTGGTCGCGGGGCGAGGAATCACGATCACCCAACGCTGGGTGGCGGAGCACCTTCCTCCACGGCCGGAACGCGGCCACAAAGGGACGTTCGGCCGCGTCCTCGTCATCGCCGGGTCACTCGAGTACGCGGGGGCAGCGCTCCTTACCGGCCTGGGCGCCGCCCGCGCCGGGGCCGGGCTGGTGTGCCTGGCGACGCCGGAATCGGTCGGGCTCCGCCTGCTGGGCCTGGTACCCGAGCTGACGTCACTCCTCCTCCCCGAGGAGGCGCTGGGGCTGGTGGCGCCGGCCGGGTGGCGGCAGCTGACGGCCGCTGCCCGCGAATACGACGCGGCGGTCGTGGGTCCGGGCCTGGGACGCCACGCGGCCACGCTGCGCCGCACCGCGCACCTGCTGGCCGATCTGCGCCAGCCGGTGGTCATCGATGCCGATGGGCTGACCGCGCTCGCCGCCCGCGAGCGCTGGTGGCGCACCGTGTCTGCGCCCGCGGTGCTGAGCCCCCACCCCGGTGAGTTCGCGCGCCTGCTGCGGGGCGGAGCGACACCGCCCGAGGACGACGACACGGCCCGCGAGGAGGCGGCCAGCGAGGCCGCTCGGCTGTGGGAGCACGTCGTGGTGCTGAAGGGCGCCAACACCGTGATCGCCGCGCCGGATGGCCAGCTCCTGCGCTCGGCGGTGGCCACCTCCGCGCTGGCGACGGCGGGCAGCGGCGATGTGCTGGCAGGTGCCATCGGGGCCATGCTGGCCGCGGGACTTCCCCCACTCGAGGCGGCCGCGGTCGGCGTGGCGGTCCATGCCGCGGCTGGCCTGCTGGCCGAGCAGCGGATCGGATCGGCTGGTGTGCTCGCGACCGATGTGGCTCGTCTGCTGCCGGAGACGATCTCCCTCCTGCGCGGGCGCGAGGCGAAGCGATGATGACGACGGCGGTGGCGAGCCGCCATCGAGCCTGGATCGACATCGACCACACCGCCCTGGTGGCCAACCTGGCCGCCCTGCGGAGGCTGGCAGGCCCGGCCCAGGTCATCGCCGTGGTCAAGGCCAACGCCTACGGCCACGGGGCGGTGGAGGTGGCACAGACCCTGGTCGATCATGGCGCCGAGCGACTCAGCGTGGCGACCTTGTCGGAGGCGATGGAGCTCCGGGCGAACGGGTTGGCCGGTCCCCTCGTCCTGCTGTGGGGGATCGGGGCCGACGACGCCGAGGCCGTGGCTGCCATCGGGGTGGAGCCGATGGTCGACAACCTGGCGGAGCTGGGCTGGCTCGAAGCCGCCGGGGCCGCGGCCGGCCGGCGGATCGAAGTCCACCTGAAGGTGGACACCGGCCTGAGTCGGCAGGGCATCGAACCTGCCGGCGCCGTGGAGCTGGCGACCCGCATCGCGGCCAGCCGGCACCTGGGGCTGGCCGGAACCATGACCCATCTGGCGGCGGTTGGCGAGGACGAGGCACATACCGATTTGCAGCTCCAACGGCTGGCCGGGGTGCTCGACGGGCTGCGCGCGAACGGGATCGACCCCGGGTTGGTCCACGTCGGCGCCACGGGCGCCATCCTCGCCGGCGTGGGCGGCTTCGCCGATGCAGTGCGGCCCGGAGTCGGCCTGTTCGGCATGGCACCCGGCTGGGCCGATGCCCGCGCGGCGGGCCTGACGCCGATCCTCAGCCTGCGCACACTACCCCTCCGGATCTTCGACGTGGCGGCGGGCACGCCGGTTGGCTACGGCCTGCGTTGGGAGGCGCCGCGCGCGGCGCGGCTGGCGACTCTGCCCATCGGCTATGGTGACGGCTGGCCGCGGGTGCACCTCAACAACGGCGTGGCGCTGGTTCACGGGCAGCGGGTGCCGATGGTCGGCGCGATCAGCATGGACGGCCTGGTGGTCGACGTCTCGGACGCGGAGTCGCCGAACCTGGACGACGAATTCGTCCTGATCGGCCGCCAGGGCAACCAGGAGATCACCGCCGACGAGGTGGCTGAGCAGCGACGTACGATCAACTACGAGGTGACGACCATGCTCCGCCAACGCCTCCCCCGGCGGCACGGCCGCCCATGACGACCCAGACGATCGACGCAGCCGAGCCGCGTCCAACGTCGACCCCGGTGCGTCCCGTTCCCGAGACCGAGCTCTCCCTCCTTCTGGACGTCGGCAGCGCCTGGACCAAGGCCGCCCTGGTGGGGCGGGCGGGCGGTCGCTGGCGGATCGTGAGCGGGGCCGCCCAACCCAGTTCCTGGGGCGAATCGGTCCTTGTCGAAGATCTTGTCGGCCGCCTGGTTCCCCATGCCGACGCCCGTCTGTCGCGACGACTGGCGCTCCTGGTCCGTGACGCGCCACGGATCACCTGTCAGTCGCCGCGGCGGCCGGGACGCCTGGCGGTCGTGGCTGACACGACGGCTGACCAGGAGGCCGCCACGTTGGTCGCCACTCGGAATGGCTGGAGCGTGGTGGCCGCGCTGGCCGGGAACGACCGCCGTCCCGAGTCGGAGCGCTACGAGCCCATCCGTGACGCAGAGCCCGACGCCTGGCTGGCGGTGTCCTCGGACGGCTCCCCGCCTCCCGAAGGCGCGTTGTGGGGCGTGCTTGCAGCGGCCCGTGGCTCATCCGGCGCCCCGCTCCTGGTCGTCGGCGCCGAGGATGTTCAGGGGCCCTTCGCCCGGCTCTTCGGACCGGCCACGCAGTGGATTGGTCCGCTCGTGGATGACACGCTGTCCGCGGCCCTGTTGAACCTGCTGGCGCAGGCGAACGGTCCGGGCGAGGTCCGGTCCCTGGCCCCGATCGCGTTTGGTCGCTCGATGGTGGCCCTGGCGCGGGGCCTTGGCCTGGAGGTCCTGGGCGTTGACCTGGGGGCCACCTGGCTGGGCTGGGGAGCGGCCACGCCGAGCGGTGGGACGACCGCCATCCTGGCCGGTACCGGAGACCGCCCGCTGCCGGAGGGCTCCCGCGCAGCGGCCGAACTGCTGCCCGCCGACGTCGACGAGTTCGCCACCACTGACGCGATGGCCAACCTGGCCACTCGGCCCATGGCGGTACCCTCTTCGATCGCTGAAGCGGCCATTGTTCAGGCGCTCGGCATCGACCGCCTGGCCGCAGCGCGGCGGTGGCTGGGAGGCTGCCCGCCGGTTGATCTGCTGGTGGGCGGCGGCCGCCTTCTGGCCGGCGCGGTGCATCCCGGGGATGCGGCCCTCGCCCTCCTCGACGGACTGCGCCCCGCCGGGGTCACCCAGCTTGCGGTGGACCCGTGGGGGATCTGCGGCCCGTTGGGCACGCTGGCCGGCGAGGACGTCGATGAAGGCCTGGAGACGCTGCGCGACGACCTGCTGGTGCCCCTGGGCACGTCGGTCGTGTCCCACGGCGGGCGACCCGGGCAGGTGGCGCTCCGGGCTCGCCTCCACCGTCCGGGGTGGCCGGACTCGACCCGCCACGAAGTCCGGGTCGGAGGTGTGGCCGTCCTGCCGCTCGAACGGGGAGCATCGGGCGAGCTCGAGATCGAGCTCGAGCGCGGCGTCGAGCTCGGCGTGGGGTATCGAGCGCGACGGGTCCGGGCGGCGGTAACCGGCGGGGCGGTGGGAGTCATCCTGGATGCCCGCGACGACCCGATCCAGCTTCCGACCCGCCCCGGTGATGCTCGGAGCCTGATCCAGTCGTGGCGCGACGCGCTGCGGCGCGAAGGGCGACCGGCGGCCGGCTGATGACGACTGCCGATCCGTACCGGCACCAGATGCGTCTTCCCGCCGGGGCTGAGGCGGTGGTCGCCGTCGGCGACGAGGTCGGGCCCGGCGACCCGCTGGCCCGAACGGTGCGAGCGATCGCTGCCCGCACCATTCCCGTCGCGCGGCCGTTGCGTCGAAAGCGGGGCGAGATGGCCGAGCTGCTCCTCGCGAAGCCAGGGGATCGGGTGCGAGCGGATCAGCCGCTGGCTCGGACACCTGAGCGCGAGGTCCGGTCACCCATCGACGCCATGTTCCTGGCCTACCAACCGTCGGACGGCATGGCTCACCTGCTCCTGCTCGAACCCGCTGAGCCGATCCGGAGCGAGGTGCGCGGGATGGTGATGGAGGTCGAGGAGCGGTCGATCACCGTCGCCGTCCCCGGCGTGCAGTTGGCCGGCACGGGTGGGACCGGACCTGCCGTGCACGGGCAGCTGAGCCTGCTGGTCAGCGATGCGGAGGCCGTCCTGGAGCCGGCCGCGATCGATGCCAACAGCGCCGGTCGGATCGTGGTCGGCGGCTCATGGGCCTCGGCCGAGGCGATCACCCGGGCGCGTGCCGTGGGCGTGGCCGCCATCGTGGTCGGCGGGCTGCACGCGCGCGAGCTGGCCGACTTCGCCGGGCTGCAACGCCGCCGCAGCCTCCTGGGTACCGCCGCACCACATTTCGCGGTGCTCACCCTGGATGGGTACGGGCGCGCCGGGATGGATCCGGCGCGATTCGCCTGGCTCAAGGCCCACGCCGGCCAACCAGCCACCGTCCTGGGCGACCGACGCCGGCTCCTCATCTATGACGCCTCGCCGGCACCGGTGCGGGTGGCGCGCGCGGTGGTGGGGGATCGGGTCGTGATCGTGTCCGGGCCCGGCCGCGGCCAGGCCGGCCTGCTGAGCGAGGTACCCGCCCAGCCGATGGCCATCGGGTCAGGCATCAGCGCGTTGTGCGGCATGATCCGCCTCGACGCCGGGCGGACGGTCAGCGTGGCACTTGCCAATCTGGAGGCCAGCCCCCCGCTCTCCTGACATACTCGCCGGCGTGAAGGCGACTGCTACCGCGGCCACGGCCGAGGGCCGGATCCGCTCCTCGTCGGCCGCCACGACCCGACGTATCGGCCGCTGGCTGGGACGGGCCGCCCAGCCGGGCACCTGCCTGGCCCTGGTCGGGCCACTCGGTGCGGGCAAGACCCAGCTCGCCAAGGGGGTGGCGCGGGGCCTCGGCGTGCGCAACGTCGTGAACAGCCCCACGTTCATCATCGTGAACGAGCATGTCGGCAGGCTGCCCCTGTTCCACGTCGACGCCTACCGGCTGACCGATGCCGACGAGGCGCGCCAGGCCGGCGTATTCGACGAGCGGCAGGCGGAGGGTGTCACGGTCATCGAGTGGGCCGAGCGCCTCGACGGCTGGCTCCCGCCGGATCACCTGCGGATCGAGATCACGGCGGACCCGTCTCTGCCAAACCTCCGGTTTCTCCGCTGGCGAGCCACCGGCCCCCGACATACGGACCTGTCCCGGGTCCTGGAGGTCTCCGAAACGCCATGATCGGGGCGCTGGACAGCTCGTCAAGCGATCAATCGGTGGCCCTGGCCGATCCGACCGGCCGCCTGTTGGGCAGCGCGGCCTGGAGCGCTGAGCGCGGCCAGGGGGGCGAGCTCCTGCCCCGTCTGCTCCAGCTCCTCGACCAACAGGGCGCCACGCTGCGGGACGTCACCGCCATCGCGGTCGGCATCGGCCCCGGATCGTTCACCGGCCTGCGGGTCGGGCTCGCGCTGGCCAAGGGCCTCGTTGCCGGCCTGGGCTGCCCCATCGTCGGGATACCGAGCCTGGACGCCTGGTTGGTCGCGGTCCCGGAGGCGGACGCCGCCCTGACCCGCGCCGGGGCCTCCGACGTGTACGCCCGTGCCCGAGACCAGGCGGAACCGCAGATCGTGGCCTTCGCCGCGCTGTCGGCCGCGGCCCGAGCCCGCCCCCTGGTGGCGCCACGTGCTCTGGCCGCCACCCTTGGGCTCACCAACGCCCAACCGCCTGACGGGGCCGCGGCCGCCGTGGCTCGCCTGGCTGCCGACCGGTTCCGGGACGGATCGGTGGATGACGTCGCCCAGCTCGAACCGGTCTACCTGCGTCCGCCGCGCGGGCTCGGCGACGCCGCCCCGGCCCCAATCACGTGGCTCTGACCGCGGCGGTTCGCTTTGGGCCCATGGGACCCGATGACATTCCGGCCGTGCTCGAGATCGAACGTCGGAGCTTCACGACGCCGTGGCCACCGGAGGCGTTCACCCAGGAGCTGACCCACAACCGGTTGGCTCGGTACACCGTTGCGCGGCAAGGGGGCGCCGTCGTCGGCTATGCCGGGTTGTGGCTGATGGTGGACGAGGCGCATATCACGACCTTCGCGGTCCACCCCGACTGGCGTCGACAGGGGGTCGGGCATCGCCTGATCCAGGCGCTGCTGGTCGCGGCCACCGACCTCGGAGCGTCGCGGATGACCCTGGAAGTCCGCGCCTCCAACCTGGCCGCCCAGTCCCTGTACCGGGGTCACGGATTCCAGATCGCCGGGCGCCGGGAGCGCTACTACACCGATGACGGCGAGGACGCCTACATCATGACCACCCCGCCTCTGGCCGATCCGGCCATGCGTGAGGCGCTCGAGGCCGCCCGCGCCGCCGAGGAGGACGAGGAGGCGTGAGCGGCCCCCGGATCCTGGCCATCGAGACCAGCTGTGACGAGACCGGCATCGCAGTCGTGGTGGGCGGCCGGCACATCGAGGCCAACGTCGTCGCCAGTCAGGTGGCCGTTCACGCCGCCACCGGCGGGATCGTGCCCGAGGTCGCCGCCCGACAGCAGCTGCGTTGGATCGTCCCCACCCTCGAGGCTGCTCTCAAGGCTGCAGACGCCGGGTGGGCCGACCTGGATGCGGTGGCGGTCACCTACGGGCCCGGTCTCATCGGCTCCTTGCTGGTCGGGGTCAACCTGGCCAAGGGGCTGGCCGCCAGCCATGACCTGCCGCTGGTGCCGGTCAACCACATCGAGGGCCACATCTACGCGAACTGGTTGACCGATGCGCCCGGGACCGATGCGCCCGGAGCCGATCCAGTCCTCCCACTCGAGCCGCCCTTCCCGCTGCTGTGCCTGGTCGTCTCCGGAGGCCACACCCAGCTGGTGCTGATGGCCGACCACGGGCGCTATCGGTTGCTGGGGCAGACCGTGGACGACGCCGCCGGGGAGGCGTTCGACAAGGTCGGCCGCCTGCTCGGCCTCCCGTACCCCGGCGGTCCGGCCATCTCGGCCGCCGCCGAGGGCGTGCCACCGGCCACACGGTTCCCGCTGGCGCGGCCGCGGGGCCGGTATGACTTCTCGTTCTCCGGCCTGAAGACCGCGGTCCTGCGCGAGGTGGAGGGCTACCGCGCGCGGGGCGAGCCGATCCCGGTGGATGGCATCGCCGCCGCCTTCGAGCGGGCCGCGGTGGAGCAGCTCGTGCGCCGGACCGTGGCGGCGGCGGAGGAGCACGTGGTGGCGGCGGTGGCCCTGGGTGGTGGGGTCGCCGCAAACCGGACGCTGCGCCGGACGTTGGGCGAGCGGCTGAATGGCATTCCGCTCCTCGTTCCACCACCCGCCTGGTGCACCGACAACGGGGCCATGATCGGTGCGGCGGCCGCCTACCGGTTCGCGGCCGGGGAACGCGCCGACCCGGGCCTGGAGGCCATCCCCGCGCTCGCGCTGCCGTGGCAGGCGGCGGCCTGATGGCGCGCCCGGCCGCAAGCGACGTCCCGCGGCCACCGACCCCGGGCGAGCTCCGGCGCCTGCTGCGTCGCGAGGGCCTCCATGCGCGCCGCGGCCTGAGCCAGAACTTCCTTACCGACGCCGAGGCCCTCGACGCGATCCTCGCCGCAGCCAACCTATCCCCCGGCGATCGGGTGGTGGAGATCGGCCCGGGCTTGGGGGCCTTGACCCGGCGCCTGGTGGCGGCCGGTTGCGAGGTCGTGGCGGTCGAGATCGACGCCCACCTGGTGAGCTACCTGCGTCGCGAGCTGGACGATGCCATCGGCCTCACCCTGGTCGAGGCCGATGCGCTCGACGTGGACCCCGAAACCCTGTTCCCCGGTGAGGCGTACCACCTGGTCGCGAACATCCCGTACCACATCACCAGCCCGCTGCTGCATCGCTTTCTCGGCAGCGGGCATCCGCCACAGCGGTCCGTCCTGCTGGTGCAGGCCGAGGTCGCCGCGCGGATCGCCGCGCCACCGGGGGACATGAGCTATCTGTCGGCATTCGTCCAGGACCTGGCGGCGGCCGCGGTCGTCGGCCGCGTGCCGGCGGCCGCGTTCGAACCCGAACCAGCGGTGGACTCGGCCATCCTCCACCTCGAGCGCCGGCCCGCCCCCCTGGTTCCGCCCGCCGACCGTGAGATGTTCCACCGAGTTGCCCAGGCCGCGTTCCGACAGCGACGCAAGCAAATCCACAACAGCCTGGTCCGTGAGCTCCCGGTTGATCGCGACACCGTAGACGGTGCGTTGAGCGCGTGCGGGGTGGACCCCGAGCGGCGGCCCCAGACCCTGGCTCTGCCCGAGTGGGCGTGCCTTACGGCCGCCTTGCGCCTCGCCCTCGACGCGGGCCGTGCGTGACGTGAGTGTGATGGAGGATGCCGCCGGCTGGCGGCTGGCGGCGCCGGCCAAGCTGAACCTGTGGCTGACGGTGCTCGGCCGCCGGGCGGACGGGTTCCACGAGCTGGACTCCCTCCTCGTCCTGCTGGAGCTCGCCGACGAGCTATCGTTGGCCCTCGAAGGCCCGGAGTTGCGGATCGGTGGCCCGGCCGCGGCCGGGGTGCCTGCCGACCGGACCAACCTTGCCTGGCGAGGATGGGCGGCGGGCCTGGGCGGCCGTCCGTCGACACGAGGGCTATCCGTGGACAAACAGATCCCGGCCGCGGCCGGGCTGGGCGGCGGTTCGTCGGACGCCGCGGGCGCCCGGCGCCTCGCTCGTTGGGTGACCGGCCAGGGCGACGACCGGCCCACCGCCGATGAGCTGGTGACGCTGGCCACCATCGGAGCCGACGTCCCGTTCTTCGCATCCCAGCAGGCCGTGGCCCACGTGCGTGGCATCGGCGAACGGGTCACGCCCGACGCCATGGGCCCGGCCGAGGTCATCCTCGTCCATCCCCCGTTCGGCCTGGCCACCGGGGCGGTGTTTGCGGAGCTGCGCCCAAGCGAATGGAGCGGACCGACGGAGGATGCCGCCACGCGCCCAGGCCGCAACGACCTCGCGGCCCCGGCACGCCGCCTGCGCTCCGAGCTGAACGATATCTTTCGGCTGGTGGCCGGCGCCGGCGGGGAGCCGCACCTGACCGGGTCCGGCCCCACCGTGTTCGCGCTGACCGACGACCCCGAGCGGGCCGCCGGTGTCGCCTCGCGGCTCGAGCGTGCTGGACTGGCTACAACGCGCACCCGGCTTCGGTCCGAACCGGCTAGCATCGAGCGGTGAGCGGTCGACGAGCGGTTCGGACCGACAACGCCGCGGGCGCCGTCGCCCCCTACAGCCAGGGGATGGTCGGATCCGGTCTGGTCTTCACCGCCGGCAGCCTGGGACTCGATCCGGCCAGCGGTGCCCTGGTCGAGGGAGGGGCTGCGCCCCAGGCCAAGCGAGCCATCGCCAACCTGGCCGCCATCCTGGACGCGGCCGGTTCGGGGCTGGACCGGGTCCTGAAGACCTCCGTGTTCCTGGTCGACATGGCTGATTACCCCGAGGTCAACGAGGTCTATCGCGATGCGTTTCCCGAGCCGTACCCGGCGCGGACCACCGTCGCGGTGCAGGCCCTCCCGATGGGAGCTCGGGTGGAGATCGAGTGCGTGGCCATGGCAGCGGAGGCTAGTTGACGCTCGTTCGAGCGGCCCCCTACCATCCGCAGATCTGATGCGCCCCATAGAGCGCCGTTCGGCGTGACAAGCCCGGCCGCCGTCGTGCTGGCCGCGGGCCAGGGAACCCGAATGCGGTCCCGCCTGCCGAAGGTGCTGCACCCGCTCGCCGGCCGGACGCTGATTGACCACGTCCTGACCGCACTCGCCGGCGTTGCCGCCTCACCGATGGTGGTCGTCACCGGACATGGCGCGGACGAGGTCGAGGCAGCGCTTGCCGGACGCGCCACAACCGTGCGCCAGGAGCCCCAGCTGGGCACCGCCGATGCGGTTCGGGTCGCCCTCCCTAGCGTGCCGGCGAACGCGACCCAGCTCCTGGTGACCATGGCCGACGTTCCGCTCCTCCCCGCAGAGCTATTGACGGACCTGGTCGCGGACCAGGCTGAGAGCGGGGCGGCGATCGTGCTGCTGTCCGCCCGACTGGCGGACCCAACCGGGTACGGCCGCATCGTGCGTGGGCCCGACGGCACCTGCCGCGCCATCGTCGAGGACGCCGATGCGGACCCGGCCACGCGAGCCCTGGACGAGGTCAACGCCGGGACCTATTGCTTCGACGCGGCCTGGCTGCGCGCGAACCTGGGCCGAGTCCCGCTCAGCCCAACGGGTGAGCACTACCTGACCGATCTGGTCGGCCTGGCGGTTGACGATGGGCAGCTCGTTCGGGTCGTGGAGGCACCCCAGCCCGAGATGGCGCTCGGGATCAACGACCGGGTCCAGCTGGCGACTGCCGAGCGCCTGCTGCGGAGGCGGATCGCCGAGGGCCATATGCGCAGTGGGGTCACGATCGTGGACCCCGACACCACCTTCATCGATGCCACGGTCGAGATCGGTCAGGACGCGCGGATCGAGCCGTGGACCGTGCTGAACGGCCAGACCGTCATCGGCGACGAGGCCGTGGTCGGACCCGGAACCCGGATCTCGGACAGCCGGATCGGCGCCCGGACCCGGGTGCTGGGCTCCTGGATCGAAGGGTCCGAGGTCGGCGAGGACGCGCGGATCGGTCCCATGAGCCATCTCCGCCCGGGCAGCGTCGTGGGCCAGGGTAGCGAGATCGGAAACTACGCCGAAATCAAGCAGAGCCGGCTCGGCGCCGGAGTCCGGCAGCACCACTTCAGCTACCTGGGCGACGCCGACGTGGGAGACGACGTGAACATCGGCGCCGGCACGGTGACCGCCAACTTCGACGGCACCACCAAGCACCAGACCGTTATCGGCGACGGGGCCTTCATCGGGGTGGACACCATGCTTCGGGCCCCGGTGACGGTGGGCGCCGGCGCCAAAACCGGCGCCGGCAGTGTCGTGACCCGCGACGTGGCACCCGGCAAGACGGTGGTCGGCGCCCCCGCGCGCCCGATCGAGCTCCGCCGAAGCCGCCGCGAGGACGACCCACCGGATGCCTGAGGGCGCTGCCGGCAGCGGCAATCCATGGCTGGACCTCCTCGTGGTCCTGGTCCTCATCCTGGTGGGGGGCGTGTTCGCCGCCGCGGAGATTGCCCTCCTCACGGTGCGCCGGCACCGGCTCGACCAGCTGGCCGACGAGGGGAGTCGCGGGGCTCGGGCAGCCCAGCGCCTGATAGCCGACCCCCAGCGCTTCCTGGCCACCATCCAGGTTGCGATAACGTTCCTCGGCTTCCTGGCATCGGCCATCGGCGCCCTCTCATTCAGCCGGGTCATCGCCGACCTGATTGGTGGCATTCCCTGGGAGCCGATCCGCTCGGCGGCGGAGACGATCGCCTTCGTCCTGGTCACGCTGCTCATCGCCCTGACCTCGATCATCGTCGGCGAGCTGGTGCCGAAGACCTTGGCACTGAACTTTCCCGAGCGCTTCTCCCTCATCGCCTCGCGGCCGTTGAGCGTGTTCGAGCGGTCGCTGGCACCGCTCGTCTGGCTGACCACCACCATCAGCGGCTTCCTGGTCCGGCTGCTGGGCGGTCGGGAGCGTCCGCAGACCGGCCTCCTGTCGGTGGAGGAGCTGAAGCTCCTGGTCCAGACCGGTTCCGAGCAGGGCCAGATCGAGGAGTCGGAGAAAGAGATGATCCATGGGGTCATCGAACTCGGCGACAAGCGGGTCCATGAGGTCATGGTGCCGCGCATCGGCATCAAGGCGGTGGAGGCGGACGACCCCATCGACGACGTGCTCGACCTCATCGTGCGCGCGGGGCATTCTCGGGTCCCTGTGTACCGCGAGAACCTGGACAACATCATCGGCATCCTGTACGCCAAGGACCTGCTGCCCTACCTGCGAGCCGCCGCCGACAAGGACCAGCCGATCGACATCCGGTCGCTGGCGCGACCGGCCGGCTATGTGCCCGAAACCAAGCGGATCGACGAGCTTTTGACCGAGATGCGCGCGGCGCGACGCCATATCGCGATCGTGGTCGACGAATACGGTGGAACCGCCGGCCTGGTCACCATCGAGGATCTGGTCGAGGAGATCGTGGGTGAGATCCAGGACGAGTACGACATCGAGGAGAGCCTGGTCGAGCCGATCGAGACCGATGGCGACCGCCGCGCCTATCGGCTCGACGGTCGGGTCACGATGGACGACCTGCGCGATCTGTTCGAGCTGAGTGATGCCGAGGAGCCGGATGAAGAGGCCTACGACACGGTTGGGGGATTGATCATCCATCGGGTGGGGCGGATCCCGCTGGTCGGCACCGAGGTCGAGTTCCGTGACATCACCCTGCGAGTCGAGGCCGCCGACTCGCGCCGGGTGTCGAAGGTAACGGCGGTTCAGATGCTGGAAAGCCCCCAGGCGGTCGAGAACGCCTCCGGCTAGGGCACCGGCGCTCAGGGGAGGATCAGGCGCTCAGGCGGCGATCATGGCCTCCACGAACATGACCAGCTCTGCGCGGGCCAACGGCTGGAGGGGCAGGTCCACCAGCTCGGCCAGGGCCTCGTCCCGGTAGCGTCGGGCCTCGCCCAGCGTCGTTTCCCGTGCGCCGGAGCGATCCAGGATGGCGAGCGCTTCGGCGACCTCGACATCGGTCAGCTGCCGCCCCCCTTCGATGGGCGCGAACAGCTCGCGCAGGCGCTCCTGGTCCGCGGCCGCGGCGTGGTTGAGGGCCCAGATGACGGGCATCGTCTTCTTCCGGCGGCGGAGGTCACCGGCTTCCGCCTTCCCGGAGGCCGACTCCTGCCAGAACGAGCCCTTCACGTCATCGGCCATCTGAAAGGCGAGGCCAAGGCGATCGCCGAAGCGGCGGAAGCCCGCGATCACCGTCGGATCCTGGGAGGCGAGGGTGGCAGCGGCCTCGACGCCTGTCGCCATCAGGGCGGCGGTCTTGAGCTCGATCATCTGCAGATACTCATCAACCGTGACGTCCAGCCGGCCCTCGAAGCTGATGTCCAGGAACTGGCCTTCGCACAGTGCCAGGCAGGTCTGGTCGTAGATCTTCATCAGGTCCAGCACCTGGCGCGCGTCGGGAGCCTCGGGATCGTCCTTCTCGGCCGCCAGCCGGTACAGGGCCAGGCGGGACAGTGCAAACAAGGCGTCCCCGGCGTTGATGGCCTGCGGCACGCCGTACAGTGCCCACAGGGTGGCGCGGTGGCGGCGCTCGCGGTCACCGTCCTGGATGTCGTCGTGAACCAGGCTGAAGTTGTGCCCCAGCTCCACGGCGGCGGCCCCGGGCAGGGCGCGGCGGTAGTCACGCCCCAGCGCCCGGAACACGAGCAGCCCGAGCAGGGGCCGGATCCGCTTTCCGGACGAGCCGTCCTCGCCGTCCAGGCCCAGGTGGTAGGCGAGCATGTCGTACAGCGGCCGCGCCGGCCCCCTGTGCTCGTCGAGGATCGATTGCATCTCGGCCTCGACGTCGGCGACCAGCTGGCTAAACTCGACTCGGATGTCCACCCCAGAAGCGTACCCGACCGGCTGCCGGTGAGCCCACGCTCCCGCCTGTACAAGACCGAGGGGATCGTCCTGCGCGGGCTCGACCTGGGCGAGGCAGACCGGGTGTTGACCATCCTGACCCCCCACCTGGGCAAGTTGCGGGTCATTGCCAAGGGCGTTCGACGGCCGCGCTCGCGGATCGGCGGCGGCCTCGAGCCGCTGGGCGACGTGGACCTGGTCCTGGCCGTGGGCCGCACCTTCGACGTCGTGACCCAGTCCCAGCTCCGCGATCCGCATCTCGGCCTGCGCGCCGATCTCCACGCCACGGCCGCCGCGTGGTACCTGGCCGAGCTGGCCGATCGCTTCTGCGAGGAGCGCGCCGAGAGCGCGGCCGCCTTCGAGCTGCTGGGAGCCGGACTGACGGCCCTGGACCAGGCCGCCGACCCCGCCACGCGGGAGTCCATCGCCCGCTGGTACGAGCTCCATCTGCTCGAGGCCATGGGCTACCGCCCCGAGCTGACGACGTGCATCGAGTGCGGCGCCGAGATCGGCCCCGACAACAACGCCTACGCCGCCATGGCCGGTGGGGTCCTGGGCCCCGAGTGCATCCACGCCGCGCTGAGCGCGACGCCCATCTCCGCCGCCGCCCTGAAGGCCATGCGCCACTTCCAGCGGGTGACCCTGGACCAGGCCGCTCGGTTGACGCTGCCCCCATCCACCGGGCGCGAAGTGGAGCGCCACATGCACGCCACCATGTCCGTGGTGCTCGAGCGCGAGCTGCGCAGCCGCGACTTCCTCGACGAGGTCAGCCGCCGCCGGCCGGCGGCCGGCGCGGCATCGGTCCTGCGCTAGACTCGCCTGCCGTGCCTGCGCCCAACCTGGACGTCGTTGCCAGCCTCGCCAAACGCCGCGGTTTCGTCTTCGGGGGCAGCGAGATCTATGGCGGGCTGGCCGGCTTCTGGGACTACGGGCCGCTCGGCGCCGAGCTGCGGACGAACATCAAGGCCGCCTGGTGGCGCGCCATGGTCCAACTCCGGAATGACATCGAGGGCCTCGACGCGGCGATCATCATGAACCCGCGGGTGTGGGAGGCGTCCGGCCACGTCGGCGGCTTCTCCGACCCCATGGTGGATTGCCGGAACTGCAAGCACCGGTTCCGGGCCCAGGACCTCAAGGGCCCTCCGGCCGACATCGCGTGTCCCAGCTGCGGACAGCGCGGGACGCTGACCGAGGCGCGCCAGTTCAACCTCATGTTCAAGACCCATGTCGGGCCGGTCGAGGACAGTGCATCGGTGGCCTACCTTCGGCCGGAAACGGCGCAGGGCATCTTCGTGAACTTCGCCAACGTGGCCACCGCCATGCGCCGCAAGCTTCCGTTCGGGATCGCGCAGATCGGGAAGAGCTTCCGCAACGAGATCACGCCCGGCAACTTCATCTTCCGGGTGCGCGAGCTCGAGCAGATGGAGATGGAGTATTTCGTCCCGCCCGACCAGGGCGACCGCTGGTTCGCCTACTGGGTCGAGGAGCGCCTCCGATGGTGGACCGATGTGATGGGAATCGACCCCCAGCGGCTCCGCCTGCGCCCCCATGACCCGGATGAACTGTCCCATTACAGCCGCCAGACGACTGACGTCGAGTACGACTTCCCGATGGGCTGGTCCGAGCTGGAGGGCATCGCGGACCGGACGAACTTCGACCTGACCGCGCATGCCGCCGCCTCTGGCAAAGGGCTGAGCATCTTCGACGAGGCCAGCGGCGAGCATGTCGTGCCCCACGTCATCGAGCCGGCCATGGGTGTCGATCGGGCGGTAATGACGGTGCTCGTCGACGGTTATCACGAGGAGGAGGTGGCGGGGGAGAAGCGGGTCGTGCTCCGAATTCGGCCCGCGCTGGCACCGGTCAAGGTCGCGGTCCTGCCCCTGCTCCGCAACCGGCCCGAGCTCGTGGAAATCGCCCAGCGCCTGACGGCGGATCTCAAGCAGGACCTGGCGGCGGTGTACGACGACACGGCTTCCATCGGCAAGCTGTACCGGCGCCAGGACGAGATCGGGACGCCGTTCTGCGTGACGGTGGACGTCGAGTCCCTGACCGATGGCGCGGCGACCATCCGGGAGCGCGACAGCATGACCCAGGAACGGGTGTCCCTCGACGCCGTCCCGGCCCGCCTCGCTGATCTGGTTGCCGGCCGAGCCGCCTGGTCCGCCGTCGCGCCCACCGCGGAGCCCGAATGACTGCGGCCCCGGACTTCGGCGCGCTGTCAGCCGCCGCGGCCCGGGGTGACCACCCGGCCGTCATCCGGCTCGCAGGTGAGATCCTCGCCCAACGGCCGGGTGACGACGCGGCCTACGAACTGCGGGCTCGCTCGCTGCAGGCCGTGGGTCGCCTGGACGAGGCCGAAGCCGATGCCAAGGCCGCGGTTCGGCTGGACCCGGACGAGATCCGCTACCGCGAACTGCTCGCTCAAGTGTTGTCGGCCGCTGGCGCCCACCGCGAGGCGGCCGAGGAGTACGCCCGGCTGGCTCGCCTGGACCCGCGCCAGCCGGAGTGGATCCGGGCCGAGGCCGCCGAGCGGCTGGCGTCGGCCGATGCGGAAGCAGCCGTCGAGGCCGCGCGCCGAGCCTTGCGCCTGGACCCCAACGACGCCACGGCACAACTCGCGCTGGCCCATGGCTTGCTGCGGGCCGGCCAGGCGCATCCTGCCCTCGAGGCCGCTCAACGAGCGGTGGCGCTCACCCCCGGCGACCCGAGGGCCGGCGAGGCTGAGGCCGACGCTCGGTGGCTGGCCGGCGATGAGTCGGGCGCCGTGGCCGCCTATGCCGCGCTGGCTCGCGAGGAGGCGGGAGAGGTGCGCGATGCAGCGGTGGACAAGGCGCGTGCACTGTACCGATCACGGGCCGGTTTAGGCGGTCGCCTTCTCGCCGCCCTGCGGCCGCTCTTCGCGGCCGCGCTCAGGCGGGGTTGGCTTCGGATTCGGCCGCGCGCGCCTGATCGCGGGCCCGCCGGCGGCGGTTCCGCCACACGCCCGCCAAGCCAAGGATGAGGATCACCAGCCCGGCCCCGAACACCAGGTAGGCGGCGCCGGTGGCAGCCAGCGGATCGCGGATCACGGTGGGCGTGGCCGCTACGAGGTAGACCGCGCCGAACCCGATCCCCAGTTTGGCGCCTGCCGAGGTCAGGTCCCTCGGCAGCAGGATCGCGATTAGCGTCAGACCGGCGACCACCAGGGGTCCGAGCACCGTCAACGCGGGCAATAGCCACGACAGCAGTCCCAGCCCGGCCCCGAGCGCCAGCCACAGCAGGGTCCCCATGAGGTCAAGCCTACGCCGCTAGAATCGACCTCGCGACCCTTTACGGAGCCTGCGTCCCGTGGCTGAAGCCGTCACTCCCGCCGTCGAACGCGCCCATCGCGCCGCCAAGCGCTACATCTACGCGTGGGGAGACGGCCGCGCCGATGGCGACGCATCGATGCGCGACCTCCTGGGCGGCAAGGGGGCCGGTCTGGCCGAGATGACGAACGCCGGCCTCCCGGTGCCGCCGGGGTTCACGATCACCACCGAGGCCTGCGTCGACTACTTCGCGGCCGGCGAGACCCTCCCCGATGGTCTGTGGGAGGACATCCTGGAGGCGGTGGCCGAGCTCGAACGCACGAGCGGCAAACGGTTCGGCGACCCCGCGAGCCCACTCCTGGTCTCTGTGCGCTCGGGGGCAAAGTTCTCGATGCCGGGGATGATGGATACGGTCCTCAACCTGGGCCTCAACCCCGACACCCGCGACGGCCTGATCGCGCTCACCGGCAACCCGCGCTTCGGCTGGGATGCGTATCGGCGCTTCATCCAGATGTTCGGGCGGATTGTCCTTGACGTGGACGGCACGCTTTTCGAGCCGATCCTCGACCAGGCCAAGCACCAGCGGGGCGTGGCCGCCGACACGGACCTGGACGCCGAGGCCCTCCAGGAAGTGGCCGAAGCGTACCTTGATCTGGTTCGGTCCAAGACCGGGCGCGACTTCCCATTCGACCCACTCGAGCAGCTCGACCTGGCCACCCGGGCCGTGTTCGCGTCGTGGTACGGGCGGCGCGCGCATGACTACCGAGAGTTCAACAAGATCTCGCATGACCTGGGCACCGCGGTCAACGTGGTGGCCATGGTGTTCGGCAACCTGGGCGCCGACTCGGGGACCGGGGTCGCCTTCACGCGCGATCCGAACACCGGGGAGAAGGTGCTGTACGGCGAGTACCTGACCAACGCCCAGGGCGAGGACGTGGTGGCCGGCATCCGCACCCCGTCACCCATCAGCGCACTGCGCGACGAGCTTCCCGAGGTATACGCCGAGTTCGAGCGGATCGCGGAACGGCTGGAGCGCCACTATCGCGACGTCCAGGACATGGAGTTCACCATCGAGCGCGGCCGCCTGTACATGCTCCAGACCCGATCCGCCAAGCGCACGGCGCCGGCGGCGGTGCGGATCGCGGTCGAGATGGTGGGCGAGGGGATTCTGAGCCGCGAGGAAGCACTCGGGCGGGTCGAGCCGGGCCAGGTCGTCCAGCTCCTCCTGCCCCGATTCGACGAGGCGGCCAAAGCGGGTGCCGCCGACCGGCTGCTGGCCAGCGGGCTCAACGCGTCGCCCGGGGCGGCCACCGGGAAGGCGGTGTTCGAGCCGGATCGCGCCGTCGAGGCGGCGCGATCCGGCGATCCGATCATCCTGGTCCGGATCGAGACCAGCCCAGACGACGTGCACGGGATGCTGGTCGCGCGGGGCGTGCTGACCGCTCGGGGAGGAGCCACCTCTCACGCCGCGGTGGTGGCCCGCTCGCTGGGCCTGCCATGCGTCGCAGGCGTCGAGACGCTGGACATCGACTACGCCGCGCGGACGATGAGCGTGGGCTCGAACACCGTCCGCGAGGGCGACACCATCAGCATCGACGGCACGACCGGGCAGGTCTACCTCGGTTCGCTGGCCACCATCGACCCCAACTTCGCCGAGGAGCGGTTCCTGCCTACCCTCCTCGAATGGGCGGACGCGGTGCGTCGCCTCGAGGTCTGGGCCAACGCGGACTACCCGCGCGACGCGGAGCGGGCGCGTGCCTTCGGCGCGCAGGGCATCGGTCTGTGCCGCACCGAGCACATGTTCTTCGAGGAGTCCCGCCTGCCGACGGTGCAGCGCATGATCCTGGCTGCGCTGGATGCGACCGATGCCAAGCGTCGGCGCGAGGCGGGGGAGACCCTGAGCGCGGACGACGACGAGGGAATCGCCACGTTCGACTCCGCCCTGGCCGAGCTGGAGGTCATCCAGACCGATGACTTCGCCGGGCTCTTCCGGGTCATGGACGGCCTGCCGGTCGTCATCCGCCTCATCGACCCGCCGCTGCACGAGTTCCTCCCGCCCCACGACGAGCTCCTGGTCGAGGTCACCTTGCTTCGAGAACGCCTGTCACGGACCGATGGCGCCGCGGCCGATGCCGCGGCGCTCCAGGCCCGACTGACCGAGCAGGAGGAGCAGCTGGCCGCGGTGGACTCCATGCGTGAGGTCAACCCCATGCTCGGCATGCGCGGCGTGCGGCTGGGACTCATGATCCCGGACCTGGTCCGGATGCAGACCCGGGCAATTCTGACGGCCGCCGCCCGCGTGGCGGCCGAGGGCCTGACGCCGCTGCCCGAGATCATGATCCCGCTGGTCGGCCACCACAACGAGCTGCGCGAGACGCGGGCCATCCTGGAGGCCGAGGCCAAGGCCGTTGCCGCCAAGTCCGGGCAGACCGTTCACTACCAGTTCGGGACCATGATCGAGGTCCCCCGTGGGGCGCTCACCGCGGACCTGATCGCGGAGGACGCCGAGTTCTTCAGCTTCGGCACCAATGACCTGACCCAGATGACCTTCGGCTACAGCCGCGACGACGCGGAGGGCAAATTCCTCATGCGCTACGTCGAGCGCAAGATCCTGCCCGACAACCCGTTCCAGGTCCTCGACCGCGAGGGCGTCGGTCAGCTGGTGCGGATGGCGACCGAGAAGGGACGCGCTACACGGCCGGACATCACGATTGGGATCTGCGGCGAGCATGGCGGGGATCCCTCCAGCATCGCCTTCTGCCACGAGATCGGCCTCGACTACGTGTCGTGCTCGCCGTTCCGGGTCCCCGTGGCCCGCCTGGCCGCCGCCCAGGCCGCCTTGGCGGAGGGGACTGAGCGCGACCGCTAGCTTTTCGGGATCTCCTTGGTCGGGTCGATGAACGGCATCGGCACTACCGTCGCCCCCCGCTCGCCGTCGGGCGTGGCCACGCGCACCTGATTCCCGCTGTCTGCCCGCTCGGCGGGCAGCCACCCGTATCCGATGTTCCTCTCCAGACGCGGCGACCACAGCGCGGTCGTGACCTCGCCCTGCGGCGCGCCATCGGCGTGAATCGGCCATTTCGTGAAGTTCATCTCCAGCCGGTCGCCGTCGATCTCGACGCCCACCAGTCGGCGGTCGACTCCCGTCTCGCGAATCCGCCGCAGCGCATCCTTGCCCACGAACTCGAAGTCCGCGTCCAGGTCGCACAGGCGCTCCAGGCCGACCTCGAACGGGTTGTGCTCGGTGGTCATGTCGGCGCCCCAGTTCAGGATGCCGCCCTCCACGCGGCGGATGTCGACCGGCCCGGTGGGCCGGATCTGGAACGGCTCACCGGCCTCCATGATCCGCTCCCACAGCGCGGTGCCGTACTGCCCGTCGCGCAGGTAGATCTCGTACCCCACCTCGGCCGTCCAGCCCGTGCGGGTCACCACGACCGGGATGCCGTCCAGGCTGAGCTCCCGGAACCAGTAGTACTTCAGCGACAGGATGTCGTCCCCGAACAGGGCGGCCACGACGTCCTTCGAGCGCGGCCCCTGGATCTGGACCGGCGACACGTCGGGCTCGCCGAGCTGGACGTCCCAGCCCAGGTTGGCGGCCAGGCCGATGGCGTACAACAGGGCGTCGGAGCTGGCGAGCGCGAACCAGAAGTGGTTCTCGCCCAGGCGCAGCATGACCGGGTCGTTGACGATGCCCCCCTCGGGCGTGGTGATGAGGACGTATTTCCCCTGGCCCACTGCGCACTTCGACAGGTCGCGCGGGGTCAGCAGCTGGGCGAAGCGGAACCCGTCACGGCCCTGGACCTCGAGATTGCGCTCCACCGCGACGTCCCACAGGGTCACGTGGTTCAGGAGGTGCCAGTACTCGGCCTCGAAGTCGTCGTAGCAGGTTGGGAACAGCATGTGGTTGTAGACCGTGTAGCCGCGAGGGCCGTATTGCTGCTCGGCCTCGTAGAACGGCGATTGCCGGAGCCGCGCCCCACGCTGGACCAGGGACAGGTCGAAGGCCATGCGTTCCTCCTGCAGGGACCGATACCGATGGGCCCCTTCTACACGACCAAGTAGCCGCGTCGCTCGCCGGATCGACACGCGGCCGCTATCAGAGACCGTCGGCCGTTCCCTTGACGCTAGAGGACGGTCTCGTCGTCATCGAAGGGACCGGTGCACTCCAGGTCCAGAGGCCAGTCGAAGAACGTGTCGCCATCGTTGTCGATGCCGTCGTTGCACTGGTGGAGGTCCATCGGTGCCTCGTCATTGTCGAATGGGTCGCCTCCACAGCCTGGATCCGCGAGGTCGGTGTACCCATCCAGATCGTTGTCAACGCCGTCGTTGCACAGGTGGAAATCGAAGGGCGATTCGTTGTCGTTGGACGGCTCGCCCAGACATGCAGGATCGCTTGTGTCGAGATACCCGTCCGAGTCGTTGTCAATTTCGTCGGAGCACTGGGGCACGGGCGTTGGCTCGGCCGTAGGTGTGGGCGTCGCGGTTGGAGGCGGCGTAGGGGCGACGCTAGGTGGCGGGAGAGGGGTCGATTGCAGAGGTCGCGGAGTAGGGCCTGGGAGCAATGACGGCAGCGGTCCCGGCGTGACACCGGGCTGGGGCGTTGCAGATGCCCCCGGTGTGGGGGTCCCGGCGGCGTCTAGTCCGAGGCTCGACTGTTCCTGGCTCCCCGCAGGTCCGGCGCCATCCGATGGGTTGGACAGGCCCGCCAATTCGGTCCCTTCCGGCCCGCCCGCCGGTCCGCCCGAGGGTCCCCCCAACCCCACGAGTTGAGAGACTCCGAAAACGACCAGGATGCCGGCCACCACGGTGCCCACGACCGCAGTCGCCAAACGGGCCGAGGCCACACCCTTCCGAAGTCGGGTCGGTGCGGTCAGCAGAGGCGGGCTTCCCGCTGCTGCCACGTCGATCAGGGCAAGCGCATCGAACGCCCCCAGCCGGGCGGTGCAGGACTCGCAGAGTGTGGCGTGGACGGCAATCTCGCGCGGGGGGTCGCCCATCGCGCCGTCGACGAGCCAGGCCTCGAGTTGCGCATGGGAATCGCTCATCGGCCGGATCCGGACAGCGCCGGGGCTGCCGCGGCATGAACTCGGGCGGTCAGGGCTCCCGCCGTCGGCTCGGTGCTGCGTGTCCGTGAGGCCGCCAGGTACGCGGTCAGGTAGTCGCGTCGGGCGCGCCTGACCCGTTCATTACTGCCCACGACCTCGTACACGTCGGAGGCCGCCAACCCCTCCACCGTGGCCGCCACCACCGCCCGGCTCCGGACGTCAAGGCTGGCCAGGGCGTCGTAGGTCGCGGGATCCACGCCCAGCTTCAGCAGCACGTCCCGCCGTTCGGGCTCACCTGGGCGCTGGTGGCCCCACGCCGGCTGGCGGGCCGCACGCAGCAGGGAGGCGCGGAGCCATCCCGCGGCGCGCTCGGGATGGCGCAGCTGCTCGATCCGCTCGGCGCCGCTTGCCAGTGCCTCTGCGGTGAGCATCCCGGCCAGGGTCCGGTCGCCCAGGGTCACGAGCAGGGCGAATCCGTGCAGGCGCCCGCCATGCAGCTCGCCGAACGCGTCGTGCAGGGATGTTTCCTCCATGCGACCGATGGTAGCCGACCGCGGTCACGTCTCCTCGTCCCGCTGATGGAGCGCGGGTGGCAGTTTCCCAGAACTTGACAGGGCGCTAAAATAGGGTCTGGACCCTTGACAAAACCCTTGACAAATCACTTGACACGCGCGCCAGGCGCGTGGGGAACGCTTCGATGAGCTCAGCCGGCACCGTCGCCGATATCAAGTCGCGCCTGCCCGTCACCGAGATCGTGGGCGAAACGGTCACCCTCAAGAAGGCAGGCTCGACCTGGAAGGGCCTGTGCCCGTTCCACACCGAGCGGACCCCGTCGTTCACGGTCAGCCCCGAGCGCGAGTCGTGGCACTGCTTCGGCTGCGGCGAGCACGGGGACATCTTCACCTTCGTCATGAAGCGCGACGGGCTCGACTTCCGCGAGGCGCTCAACCGGTTGGCGGAGCGCGCCGGTGTTGAAGTATCGGCTCGCGGCGCGCGGGAAGATCGGCACCGCAAGCGACTCCGAGACGCACTCGAGGCCGCCATCGCGTGGTACCGCGAGGTCCTGCGCCAGGCCCGCCAGGCCGAGCCGGCCCGCCGATATCTGGCCGAACGTGGCTTTTCGGAGGAGACCCTGGATCAATTCGCCATCGGCTTTGCACCGGACAGCTGGGATGCCCTGGTCAAGCGCCTGGCCGCTCGCGGGTTCTCCTCGGAGGACATGATCGCGGCGGGGCTCGCCAGCGCCGGCAGCCGGGGACGGCCCGTGGACCGATTCCGACGCCGGATCATCGTCCCCATCCGGGATGCGGCCGGGAAAGCAGTCGGCCTCGGGGCCCGGATCATGCCCGACGGAGAGGGGCCCAAGTACCTGAACTCGCCGGCTACATCGCTGTTCGATAAGAGCAAGACGCTATACGGAATCGATCGGGCCCGCACCGCCATTCGCCGCGAGAAGCTGGCGGTCATCGTCGAGGGCTACACCGACGTGATGGCCGCCCACCAGGCCGGGTTCACCAATGTCGTCGCCTCGCTGGGCACCGCCCTGACCCGCGGCCAGGTGGACCTTGCGACCCGGTACGCGGATTCGGTTGCACTCGCCTATGACGTCGACCTGGCCGGAGAGGCGGCCACCGAGCGCGGCTTGCTGGACGAGCTGGGACCCAGCCAGAGCGTGACCCGGGTGCGAGTGGTTCGGATTCCCGCCGGCAAAGACCCCGACGAGCTGATTCGGACCGATCCCGACGGCTGGCGCCAGGCGGTGGTAGAGGCCAAGCCAGTGGTCGAATACTTCATGGACCGCGTGGCGGCCGATGTCGACATCTCGACCGTCAGCGGCCGACGCGAGATGGCGAGCCGTGTGCTGGCCATCCTGCAACGGGTCGGCGACCCGGTCGAGCAGGACCTGTACCTCCAGCAACTGTCCAGGACCGTCCAGGTGGATGAGCGCGTCCTACGCGACGCCCTCCGCCGGCCGCGGGTCCGACGCCGAACGCCGAGCACCTCCGCGCCGGTCGGCCCCGGCACGCCCATCCTGGATGCGCTGGAGACCGAGACCCTGGCCCTCCTGATCCTCCATCCAGGACTGACCGCGGACCTCGCCTCCAATCCGCTCCCGTTCGCGCGACCGGAGGCCACGGCTCTGGCCGAAGCCTGGACCGCGTGGGTTGCCGCCGAGACGGGGGACAGCACGCGCGATCTGGGAGCCTTCGTCGGTGAACTCGATCCGATCTCCGCAGACCTGGCGCGAGTAGTTATCCACGCCGCCGGTGCCGGGCCGCGCCACGAGCCGGCGGTCGCCGCCGAGGCGCTCCGCATTTCCCGCCTCCGGCTGCGGCGGGCGCGGATCGAAGAGGCCATCGGAGATGGCCGGCACCTGCTGGAAGACGCGGAACGCGATGGCGACCGCGAACTCCTGGAACAAATTGAGACTCACATCATCCAGCTCGGCCGAGAGAAGGCCGATGTCACCCGACAGTTAGCTACGCCGGCCGTCCCGGCGCTAGGAGGACCCCGATAGTGGCCCAGGCCAAGACCCCAACCCGCGAAACCACCAAGGCCAGCACAAAGCCGGCGCCTGCGCCGCCCAAGGCCGCATCGGCTCCGACAAAGGCGGCCTCGGCGCCCGTCAAGCCCGCGCCCAAGCCGGTCCTGAAGCCCGTGATGGCCACGAAGGGCAGCGCTGCCCCGGCCAAGCCGATCGCAGCTACGGCCCCGGCTACGCCGATCGCAGCGAAGGCCCCGGCTAGGACGACTGCAGCGAAGCCCGTTGCGAAGCCTACGGCAACCAAGCCGGTGGCCGTAAAAGCCCCGGCCGCGAAGCCGACGGCCGTGAAAGCGACCGCCTCGAAGCCGACGGCCGTGAAAG
>JBBPIR010000003.1:44764-143530 GCA_038040195.1 Chloroflexota bacterium
CGTGAAAGCGACCGCCGCGAAGCCGACGGCCGTGAAAGCGACCGCCGCGAAGCCGACGGCCGTGAAAGCGACCGCCGCGAAGCCGACGGCCGTGAAAGCGACCGCCGCGAAGCCGGTGGCAGCGAGAGCCCCAGCCGTGAAGGCGACTGCTGCGAAGCCCGCTGCTGCGAAGCCCGCTGCTGCGAAGCCCGCTGCTGCGAAGGCAGCCCCCGCACCGACCGCAGCCAAGGCGAAGACCGCGAAGGTCAAGGCCGCCGCGGTCACCAGCCCGGAAGGATCCGAGGAGGCTGCCGCCGCCGTCGAGGACCTGCTGTCGCATGGCCGCGAGGACGGATTCATCACCCACGACCAGATCCTGGCCGCCGTTCCCGCGCCCGAAACCAACCTGGAACATATCGAGGAACTGTTCGCGGCAGCCGAGGAGCAGGGGGTCGAGGTCTTCGACGCCGAGAACCAGCCGACCTTTGGTGAGCCGACCGACGAGGTCGCCGTCGCCATCCCTGACGAGGACGGCATAGCCGTGGGCAAGGCCGACAAGGAGCCCGAGGAGGACCTCGAGGCTCTCGCTGCCGACCTCATCGGGATCGACGACCCGGTGCGGATGTACCTCAAGGAAATCGGGAAAGTGGCGCTGCTGACCGCCGAGGAGGAGGTCGTGCTGGCCAAGGCGATTGAGCTGGGAGAGCTGGCGATCGAGGACCCGGCGCGCGCGATGGTGATGCTGTACACGTGGGTCACGCTCAGCAGCGAGCCCAAGGCACGGGCCATGGCCGCCATGCGCGCCTTCGACCTGCCCCAGGAGTCACCCCGCGTGACCCTGGACGCCATCGACTGGTGGGTCGCCTCCGGAAAGCCCATCGAGCGTCCCCCGATTCGGTTTACCAAGGCACGCCGCGACCCGGAGCTGGACGACGAGGGTCGGGCGCGGATTCTGGAGGCCGAGTCGCTTCTGAAGTCAATCGCCAGCGACCCGGCCCAGGCGCTGAAAGACGCGGTCCTGTTCGGCCACACGTATCGCTTCCGGCAGCTTGAGCACCCGGGCCGCGACGAGCTTTACGCGCTCGAGCGCTGGGCCCGCGAGACGGCGCAGGCGATCGTCCGCGCCTACATCGAGGCCGGCCGCGACCGGGCGTACCTCAAGGAGCTCGGCTCCGACCCGGAGGTCCCCCCGGAGATCCCGCTCGAGCGGCGCAGCGGCCGGCTGGTGGACCAGAGCGTCGACGGCCGACGGCGCCTGACCGAGGCCAACCTCCGGCTGGTGGTGAGCATCGCCAAGAAGTACATCGGTCGTGGCATGAGCTTCCTGGACCTCATCCAGGAGGGGAACATCGGGCTCATCCGGGCGGTCGAGAAGTTCGAGTACGAGAAGGGCTTCAAGTTCAGCACGTACGCCACGTGGTGGATTCGGCAGGCCATCACGCGGGCCATCGCCGACCAGGCTCGGACGATCCGGATCCCGGTCCACATGGTGGAGACCATCAACCGCCTGATCCGGGTCAGCCGGACCCTGCTCCAGGAGCTCGGTCGCGAGCCCACGGTCGACGAGATTGCGCGCCGCATGAGCCGCGACGAGATCGTGCGCGAGCTGCGCGACAAGCTCGAGCGCGAGCCCACCGAGGAAGAGGTCGACAAGCGCGAGGCGGCCGGGCCGCAGACGGTCAGCCCCGAGAAGGTGCGCGAGATCATGAAGGTCAGCCAGGAGCCGGTCAGCCTGGAGACGCCCATCGGCGAGGAGGAGGACAGCCACCTCGGCGACTTCATCCCCGACCTGGCGAGCGTCGCCCCCGCGGACGCGGCCAGCCACCAGCTCCTCAAGGAGCAAGTGGAGGGGGTGCTGGACAGCCTCACCCCGCGTGAGCGGCGGGTCCTTCAGCTCCGATTCGGGCTCGAGGACGGGCGGAGCCGCACCCTGGAGGAGGTGGGTCGCGACTTCAACGTGACCCGCGAGCGGATCCGACAGATCGAGGCCAAGGCCCTCCGCAAGCTCCGTCACCCCAGCCGCAGCCGCAAGCTCAAGGACTACCTGGAGTAGGGACCCAATGGATAGGCCGATCCGTCCTGCGGCCTATAATCCGCGCCGTTCCCCGGCCGCCGCCGCGGCCGGCATCCGTTCCGGCGTAGCTCAGTGGTAGAGCGGGCGGCTGTTAACCGCTTGGTCGTAGGTTCGAGTCCTACCGCCGGAGCCACTCCCCGCCGACCCTAACGGACGTGGTGCTTGACCTCCTGGACCAGCCAGCCGTTGCCGTCGGGATCGCTGAAGGATAAGTAGGTTCCGTAGTCGCGCCGTTCGGGATCAAGACCCGGCGTCTGTCCCTCCGGCCCGAAGTGGAATGGCTCGCTGACGCCAACCCCACGGTCGACGAGCTCGCCCCGCGCGGCCTCGATATCGGTCACCACCAGGTGCAGGCCCTGGTAGGTGCCGGGCGCCACCTGCGTGACCCCGATTCCGATGGTGATCGAGCACGCCGAGCCCGGCGGCGTCAGCTGGACGACCCGGAAGGCGTCTCCGGCGCGGTGGTCGACGTCCACGATGAATCCCGCCTTATCGGCATAGAAGGACTTGGCGCGGTCCACGTCCGACACGGGGACGACCACGAGCTCGAGTTTGAAGTCCATCGTGTGCTCCTGCCTCGCTGCGTATATCGGTCACCTTACCGATTTCGGCCTAGGGCCCATTCGACGCGTCACAATTCGGCGTCGAGATCGGACATACCAATGACGAGGATCCCATGCTGCATTCAAAAGGAGGCATACCGATGAACCCGCACGTCAGCGGCATCACGCTCGGAGTCAGAGACCTGAACCGGGCGAAGCAGTTCTACAGCGAGGGCCTCGGCTGGCCAATCCAGCTGGAGCAGGGCGAGTGGGTTTCGTTCAGTCTCAACAACGGTACGTCCGCGTTGGGGCTCCTTCCGTGGGATGCGCTCGCCGACGACGCCGGCGTACCGCCGGATGGCAGCGGCTTTCGCGGTTTCACGCTCTCGTACGTCGTCCGCTCCGAAGAGCGCGTTGATGCGGTGTTGGCCGAGGCCGAACGCGCCGGCGGCAAGATCGCCAAGCCGGCGGAAAGCCAGCAGTGGGGTGGACGGAGCGGCTACTTCACCGATCCTGACGGCTATCTCTGGAAGGTCGCGGCAGGCGCCGGGGACCAGCCGATTGCCGCCGAATAGCCGGCCCGTGGGCCACAACGACTGGCTGGCCCGTCAGAGCCAACTACCCCCTATGGCGAAGTCCACACATACCAGTCGCGAAGTTCACCGCGAGGCGAACCGCTAAACCGCCAAGCGTGGCGATCGCCACGCCCTCGACGCAGCAGTTCTCTACTCGAGCCCATGATCTGGTTGCCCAGGAAGCCGGCGATGGCGCCGACGACGATCCAAGCCAGGGATCCCATTGAAATTCGTTCCTTCCGCGTCGCGCGGTCACTCGCGACCGTCGCGGCCTGCGGACTATGCCCTGCCGCTTGGGGGACCGTCATGCGGTCACTTGAACGGTACTCGCGGCCGCGAGGGGCTTCACGACCATCGCCGGGAGCCGCTTTGGGTGGAATACCGTCCTTGCATTGAACCACGCGACTGGGGTATTGTCAACTGTAGTTGTTAACATCAACTGTAGACATGAGGCCCAGTGGATGGCACCATCAATCGGATCCGTGCTCAAGCAGGCGCGCGATGTGCGCCGGCTGTCCGCAATCGAGGTGGCGCGCGCGGCAGGCATCTCTGCGGCGTACTTGAACAAACTCGAGAATGATGCGGTCAAACGGCCGTCGCCCAATGTCCTCTACCCGTTAAGCCAGGCACTGGCCGTGCCGTACGCGGACCTGATGCGACTCAGCGGCTATCGCTTGCCTGGCGAGTCTGATGCGCAGCCCAGCGACACGTTCAGCGCGGCGCTCTTGGCCGGACTCACCGACGACGAGCGGGAGGAGCTTCTCGAGTACCTCGCCTGGTATCGCGCGCGACAGCGATCGGGCCGCCGACGCCAGCGGCCCGGGGTGAGCCCCGCACGTACCTGAGCAGGCCCCAGGGGCCAGGTCACTTCCCGCGCTGGCCTCGACGGGTACCATCCCGCACCTGATGCGCCGCTTCCTATTGTGGTGTGCCCGCAACCCGTGGATGCGGACCCATGTCCCGCGTCTACCGGGCATGCGTCGCGCCGTCCGGCGATTCATGCCGGGCGAGACGATGGCCGAAGCGCTGACTGCCGCCGAAGCGCTGGAGGCTCGAGACATCCCGGCCCTCTACACTCGGCTGGGCGAGAACCTGACCCAGATGGCGCAGGCCGATACGGTGGCCGCCCACTACCACGCTCTCATCGAGGAGATCGCCCGCCGTCAGATGGCGGGGCACATCTCGCCCAAGCTCACCCAGCTGGGCCTGGACCTCGATCCGGAGGCGACCTATCGGCACTGCGAGTCGCTGGCGCGACATGCGGCCCAAACCGGCAGCCGGTTTTGGATCGACATGGAGGACAGCTCGTACGTCGACCGCACGCTGGACCTGTACGTGAGGCTCCTGGGCGCACAGCCAGGGGTGGGCGTCTGCCTCCAGGCCTACCTGCACCGGACGCCCGCCGACGTCGAGCGCCTCCAGCCCTTGGGTCCTGCCATCCGGTTGGTCAAAGGCGCCTACGACGAGCCCGCCGAGCGCGCGTTGCGCGACAAGGGGGACGTGAATGCGGCCTATCGCGAGCTGTCGCTGGCCATGCTTCCCGACGCGGCGGCTGGACGCCTGACCCTGGGCCTGGGGACCCATGACGTGGAGCTGGTGGAGGACATCGCCCGGGCGGGGGGCGACGCCGGGCATGCTCGGGACGCGTTTGAAGTCCAGATGCTGTACGGGATCCGGGCCGACCAGCAGCGTCGGCTGCGGGCGGACGGATACCGGGTCAGGGTCCTCATCGCGTATGGCGAGTATTGGTACCCGTGGTACGTCCGGCGCCTCGCCGAGCGGCCCGCCAACGTCTGGTTCGCCCTGCGCCAGCTCCTGCCATGGTAAGGATGCGGAACCCCGGGCCTCGGGCGAGCGTCCCTCAATCATGAGACAGCTGTCGGCGGTTCTTGTCCTTGCCCTGGTCCGGGGCGCGGCGGCCTGCATGTCGGCACCGTCGGCAACGCCGCTGACCTCCGCGGAGGCGGTGGACCTGGTCCTGGCCCAGAACGAGCTGTTCGCCGGGCTCGCGCCTCGCGACCCCGAGCTCATCGGTCAGGCCGCCTGGTATGAGGTCAGTGAGAGCGACGACGGTTGGCGGGTGGAGATCCGAATGGGGTGGGGCGACTGCCCGGCAGGCTGTATCGACGAGCACCGCTGGACCTACGCCGTCTCGAGCACTGGGGACGTGAATCTGGTTGACGAGTCGGGAGATCCGCCTCCTGCCGACTCGGGCGTGTCGGGGACGGTCACTGCCGGCCCGACCTGCCCGGTGGTCACCGACCCGCCGGACCCCTCCTGCGCCGATCGGCCCGTCGAAGGGGCCGTCCTGGTGGTGACGACCCTGGCCGGGGTGGAGATGGGTCGGACGAGCAGCGATGCCGAGGGTCGGTTCGCGCTGATCCTCGAACCCGGTACCTACCGTCTCGAGCCGCAGCCGGTGGAAGGGCTGATGGGCACGGCCGCGCCGGTGGAGTTCACCGTCGACCCCGGGGCTCCAGCCCTCGACCTGGTGATCGGCTACGACACCGGGATTCGCTGAGGCTAGCGGTCGGGCTCCGGGAAGTCGGGGTCGATGGGAGCCGTGTTGCCCTCGTGGTCGACGGTTGGAACCAGGACCCACATGAAGAAGGTCGCCGCGGCGCCGAAGGCGAGCAGCATGGTCGCGCCGGCCAACTCCGGCGGTTGGCTGAACAGCAGGTAGAAGACGCCGACCGCCACGATCAGGACCGGCAGGAAGAGGTAGCGGCGCGCGGTCATCTCGGGCGCATCATAGCCGCCGGCCGAGGGTCAGACGATCCAGCCGCAATCCGTGCGGCGGAGTGCCACTGAGCCAGGCGGTCGGGTGCCGGCATCCGGGTCGGCGGCGCGCACCAGGGCTCGGGCGCTGACCGCGTCATCGGCCCGCTCCAGCGTCGATCGTCGCACCGCGGGATCGACCACCGGCGGGCCGGTCTCGGCGGCCTCCGGCAGCGCCGACGCCGATGGGGCCGAGGCTCGAACGCGCCCCTCGCGCGCGGTGACGACGGTCTGGTCCGGGAAGGCCAACCACAGGCCCCGCATGCGTGCCACGAAGTGCTCGGCCATTCCTGGCACGAGCATGTCCACCTGGCCCTGGCGGCTCCGGCGGTAGCCGCGCGGCCGCTCGTCGGCACGGACGCGGTCCATGAACGGGCTGGCCAGGAGCTCCTCGAGGGCGGCGCTCACGTTGTCCGGGGCGCTGACCTGCCACCGGCCGCCCTGGAATGTTGCGGCGCCGACTACCGCCTCCCCCTGCGGCCCGGATTGGACCAGGTCGTAGGTGATGACGTCCTCGGTGCGGGGGTCGCTGCTGCGAGACAGCACGGTCCGAGGATAGCAGTGGCGTCTGGCCGGCCCGGGGTCGATTCGGCGTCGATCGGCTCGGCTAGAATCGCCCAGGCTCGAGCGAGGAGAGCGCGTGAATCTGACCGAGGCACAACCGTACCGGGAGATGGTTGCCGTCCAAAGCGACGAGCAGATCGACATCTGGGCGGGCGATCTGTTCATGGACTTCGCCAAGCGGCGCGGGGTGGGAACGGCCATCGCCGCCTTCAGCCGGGCGGCCGGGCTCGATGCCCGCGGCTTCCAGCGCGCCTTCCTGGTCGGCGGCGGCCCTGACCACGTGGTCGGCATCGACACCGCCGGGGCCCTGGCGGCGCCGATCTTCGAGCTCCCAAAGGCCGTCGCCGGCCTGCGCCGGACCGATCCGGATGCACGAGCCAAGCTCGTCGACTTCCTCGTCGAGCACCGCGAGGTGATGTCCTACACCCCCTGAGCGGGGTTACTCCTCGCGCGTGGCGCGGACGATGGCGATCGCGTTCTCGATCTTGAGCTTGGTGATGGTCAGGTACTTGGCCAGGTTGTCGCGGTTGGTGGCGGGGATCTGGTTGATCACCTCGTGCTGGCGGAGCAGGTCGGCCAGCTCGTCGACGACGGAGGCCAGCCGGCCTTTGACGTCCAGCAGCGCGTCGTCCGCGTTGCGGGCGGCCACGGCCACCCCGGCCGCGGTGCGGGCTCGGCGCTTCGGCCGATCCGACGGAGCCTTCGGCTCCCGGGTCCCGGTCAGGCGGCGGAGCTTGGCCAGAGTCAGCTCGCCCGCCGCCACCCGCGTCGCCAGCTTGCGCCGGGTCTTCTCATCGGTCACCTTCATCAGCTCGTAGGCGTGGCTGATGGTGTCCCTGCGGGCCGCCACCAGCTCGCGGATCTCCGGCGGCGCGTCGGCTAGCCGGAGCCGGTTCTCGACGTAGCCCTTGTCCTTGCCGATCTTGCCTGCCAGCTGCCGGACGGAGTAGCCCAGGGCCAGCATCTTGCGGTACATGCCCGCTTCCTCGAGCGGCGACACGTCCTCCCGCTGGAGGTTCTCGATGATGGAGACCTCGAGCGCGGTCTCTTCGTCGAAGTCCAGGACGATGGCCGGGACGGCGTTGAGGCCGGCCATCCGCGCTGCTCGCCAGCGGCGTTCGCCGGCGATGAGCTCGAACTGGGACCCGGCGGGCCGGACCAGGATCGGCTGCAGGACCCCATGCGCGCGGATCGAATCAGCCAGCTCGGCCAGGGAGTCCTCCTCGTACGAGAGGCGTGGCTGGGCGGGGTTGGGGAGAACCCGATTGGTGGGCACGTCCCGGATCTGGACCCGGGTCGACCGGGAGTCGATCAGCGAGACGATGCCCGCCGTCAGCTCCGTCGCGGCTGCCTCGTCGAAGAGACGGGCGATGTTGTCCTTGAAGACCGGCGGCCTAGCCAAGTTCGATCACCTCCCGCGCCAGGTCCCGGAAGGCATGCGCGGCCGCCGAGCTTGGCGCGTATTCGGTAACGGGGCGGCCGGTCAGCGGCGCCTCCCCGAGCTTCACCGTGTTCTTGATCATGGTGTTGAAGACACGCTGGTCACCCAGCTCCCGGAGGTTCTCCAGCATCTCGCGGGCGAGGATCGTGCGGCCGTCATAGAACGTCGGCAGCAGGCCGAGGATCACCAGGTCGTGATTGAGCTTGACCCGGATGGTGTTGATAACTTTGATCAGCGCGGTCAGGCCCTTGATGGCGTAGAACTGGGTCTGGACCGGGATGATGACGCGCGAGGACGCGACCAAAGCGTTGATCGTCAGCAGGCCCAGGGTCGGGGGACTGTCGATCAGGATCACGTCGTACTGCCGATCGGCAGAACCGGAGATCGCATCTCCCAGCACCATTTCGCGGCCGATGGCGGTGAACAGCTCGACCTCGGTCGAGGCCAGCTCCAGCGTCGCCGGAGCGACGGACAGGCCGGCCACCGCCGTTTCGCGAATGACCTCGTCCAGCCCCACTCGATCCTCGTTGAGCACATCGGCCATGGATCGGTGAACATCGCCTAGCGAGATCCCGAGGCCGACGGTCAGGTTGGCCTGGGGGTCCATGTCGATGCACAGAACGCGATACCCCAGCTCGGCCAGAGCGCCTCCGAGATTGATGGTGCATGTCGTCTTACCCACACCACCCTTCTGATTGGCCAACGAGATGACTTTGGTCAAGGCGACACCTTCCGCGGTCTGAATTTCGAGCTGCTGAATCGCGGATGCGATCCGGTGCGGATCATAGGCAGCCGCACCATCCAAGGTCATCGGGGTTATCCACAACGTCGGGGACTGTCGATGTCTTTGTGCAAAGACGAGCCTCTATACTCGGAGTTGTCCACCGCCAGCCCCTGTCGGGCCCATAGCTCAGTGGTTAGAGCATCCGGCTCATAACCGGCTGGTCGCAGGTTCGATCCCTGCTGGGCCCACCATCTCCTTGGAGGACCGGTGTCGACATCGGACAAGCTCGACCACCTGGCCGAACAACGACGCGCCGCGCAACGCGGCGGCGGCGAAGAGCGGATTGCACAGCAGCATGCGCGCGGCAAGCTGACGGCACGCGAGCGCCTGGAGATCCTCCTCGATGACGGGTCGTTCGCGGAGCTGGACGCCTTCGTCACGCACCGGACAACCGAGTTCGGGCTGGAAGACGAGCGCTACCTGGGCGACGGTGTGGTCACCGGCTGGGGAACCATCGACGAACGCACCGTATTCGTATACGCCCAGGACTTCACCGTCTTCGGTGGCTCCCTGTCGGAGGCGCACGCGCAAAAGATCTGCAAGGTGATGGACCTGGCGGTCGCCAGTGGGGCGCCGATCATCGGCCTTGCGGACTCGGGTGGCGCACGGATTCAGGAAGGCGTGGACTCGTTGGGTGGCTACGCCGAGATCTTCCTGCGTAACACCCTGGCGTCGGGGGTCGTCCCCCAGCTGTCACTGGTGCTCGGGCCATGCGCCGGCGGCGCCGTGTACTCGCCGGCCATCACCGATCTCACGATCATGGTCGACGGGTTGAGCTACATGTTCGTGACCGGACCCAACGTCGTGAAAACGGTGACCCATGAAGAGATCGACTTCGAGGGACTGGGTGGCGCGCGGATCCACAACGAAGTCAGCGGAGTGGCGCACTTCCTCGCGCCGTCTGAACCGGCGGCCCTGCTGCTCGCACGACAGATCCTGGGGTACCTGCCTCAGAACAATGTCGATCCGGTCATCACGCGGTCCGAATGGGCACCACCTCCCGGAGACGCGGACGAACTGGATGCCGTGATTCCCGATTCGCCCCAGCAGGCATACGACATGCACGACGTCATTCGCGGGATCGTGGACGCCGAATCGTTTCTCGAGGTGCACGCCGGGTTCGCGCGCAACATCATCTGTGGCTTCGCGCGCATCGAAGGTCGGTCAATCGGGGTCGTGGCCCAACAACCCAACGTGCTGGCAGGTGTTCTCGACATCGACGCCTCCGACAAAGCGGCGCGCTTCGTGCGGACGTGCGACTGCTTCAACGTTCCGCTGCTCACCCTGGTCGACGTGCCCGGATTCCTGCCCGGCGTCGATCAAGAGCATCGCGGCATCATCCGCCACGGCGCGAAATTGCTGTACGCGTTCGCGGAAGCCACCGTGCCGAAAGTCACGGTGATCACCCGCAAGGCATACGGCGGCGCCTACGACGTCATGAGCAGCAAGCACATCCGCGGCGACCTGAACTTTGCATGGCCGACGGCGGAGATCGCGGTGATGGGCGTCGAGGGCGCAGTGAACATCGTGTTCCGCGAGCGCCTCGCGCAGGCCGCCGACCCGGAGGCCGAGCGGCAGCAGCTGGTAGCGGAGTACGAAGAGCGATTCGCGAATCCGTACGTCGCCGCATCGCGCGGCTACATCGATGAAGTCATCCGTCCCTCCGAAACGCGGGGTCGGGTGGCTGGGGCCTTCGCCGTCCTGGACGGGAAGCGTCAGCCGGGCCCGCGGCGGAAGCACGGCAACATTCCGCTTTGACGCGCCGGCAGCCGTTGCCCGTCTTTCCGCAAAGACAGTGACGCCGCCGTTTCGCCGAGTCCTGGTCGCGAATCGAGGCGAGATCGCGATTCGGATCATCCGGGCCTGCCGCGAGTTGGGGATCGAGGCGGTCGCCGTCTACTCGGACGTCGACCGCGACGCACCCCACGTCCGCGCCGCCGACCGAGCGGAGCACATTGGTCCGGCCGCCGCCGCCGAGTCGTACCTGTCGATCGATGCGCTGCTCGACGCCGCCCGACGCTCGGACGCCGAGGCGGTGCATCCCGGGTATGGCTTCCTCAGCGAGAGCGCCACCTTCGCCCGCGCGGTGACGGCCGCCGGTCTGGTGTTCGTTGGCCCGCCGCCCGAAACGATGCAGGGGCTGGGCGACAAGCTGGCCGCCCGTCGCACCGCGGCAGATGCCGGCGTGCCCGTTACCCCGGGTCTGATGGTGGCGGTCGACACGGCGCGCCTGGCCGAACTGGACGATCTCGGCTATCCGTTGCTCGTCAAGGCCGCGGCCGGTGGCGGCGGCCGCGGCGTGCGAAGGGTCGATCGGCCGGCCGACATGCCCGAGGCGCTGGACAGCGCACGGCGCGAGGCGACGGCCGCCTTCGGGGACGGAACGCTGTACGTCGAGCGCCTGATCCTCGGTGCGCGCCACGTCGAAGTCCAGCTTCTCGGGGATCGACATGGGGGACTGGCCGTACTCGGGGAACGCGACTGCTCGGTCCAGCGCCGCCACCAGAAGCTGGTCGAGGAGGCACCCGCGCCCGGCCTCAGTCCAGAGACGCGCGAGCGCATGGCGGCCGACGCGCGCCGCATCGCGGAGGCGGTGCCGTTCCACAGCGCGGCGACAGTCGAGTTCCTCCTCGACCGTGAGCAGCACCACTGGTTCCTCGAGATGAACACCCGGCTTCAGGTCGAGCATGGCGTCACCGAGCTGGTGACCGGGGTGGACCTGGTTGCCTGGCAATTGCGGGTGGCAGCCGGCGAGCGCCTCCCAGTGGAGGTGCTCGAACCGCGGTGGCGCGGTCACGCGATCCAGGTGCGCCTGTATGCCGAGGATCCGTGGGAGGGTTTCCGCCCCACCACTGGCCGGATCGGTGCCTGGCGCATGCCCGACGGGCCGGGCGTCCGCGTGGATGCTGGGATGGAGGCCGACCTCGAGCTGCCCACCGAGTACGACCCGTTGCTGGCCAAGCTCATGGTCCATGCACCGGACCGCCCGGCGGCGGTGGCACGCCTGCGGCGTGCATTGGACGAAACGCGGATCGGGGGCGTGTCGACGACCTTGGGATTCCATCGCTGGTTGGTAGACCAGCCGGCGTTCATCGCGGGCAAGTACGACACCGGGCTGGTTCCCGACCTGTGGGCCGACGGGCCGGGTTTGTCCGACGGCGAGGTCCAGATGGCCGCGACCGCGGTGGCTGGGGCCCGCGCGACGGGCGTCCCGCCTCGGCCCCGCGCCGCTCCTTCGACCGGCGCCGCGATGACCCGGAGCGAACGCCCGTGGGCCCGGCTGGCGCGCGACGAGGCGGTCGAGCCGTGAGGGATGAGGCGGAGTTCCTGGTCGAGGGTCAGCCGACGGCCCCAGACCCCGAATGGGAGTTCGGCTGGCTAGCCCGCGGGCACCGTGAGGCGACCCTGCGCCGCGCCGGCGAGCGCGTCCCGGTCCTGGTCGAGGGCGGCCCGGCGGAGTGGGTCGTCACCATCCGTGGACGCCGGATCGCGGTCACGGTCCGCGGCCATCGGGAGCGGCTGCTGGCCGAGTCGAGCCAACTTGCCGCCCCGCGTCATGGCCCGGCGGAGGTCCGCGCCACCCTGCCGGGGTTGGTGGTCAAGGTCGCGGTCCGTCCGGGCGACCTGGTGGCGGAGGGGGATGCCCTGGTGACGGTGGAGGCCATGAAGATGGAGAACGAGATCCGTGCGCCGCGCGCGGGGCAGGTGGTGAGCGTCGAGGCGGCGCCAGGCCAGACGATCGTCAGCGGCGCCCTCCTTGTTCGGCTGGCCGAGCCCGAACCGTAGAATCGGCGGCGTGAGCAGCGGAGACGAACCGGCGAGCGCGGACAGCGGTCCGCGCCGCGATCGGTCCAGCTCGGGATTTGAGATCCGCGGCGTGTATCGGTCAGGCGACCTGGCCCCCGATCTCGACGACCGGCTGGGAGATCCGGGCGCCTATCCGTACACCCGGGGCATCCACGCATCGGGCTACCGCGGGCGCCCCTGGACCATGCGCCAGTACGCCGGGTTCACCTCGCCCGCGGAGTCGAACCGGCGCTTCCGTGACCTGCTGGCGGACGGCCAGACGGGGCTGTCGGTGGCGTTCGACCTGCCGACCCAGATGGGATACGACAGCGACGACTCGCGGGTGGCCGGCGAGGTGGGCCGGGTGGGGGTGCCGATCGACACCGTCCGTGACATGGAGCGCCTGCTGGATGGGATCGACCTGGGCACGGTCAGCACCTCGATGACGATCAACGCCACCGCGGCCATCCTGCTCGCACTGTACGAGACCGTCGGTCGCCGCCAGGGGGTGGAGCCGGCGCAACTGCGTGGGACGGTCCAGAACGACATCCTCAAGGAATATGTCGCGCGCGGGACCTATATCTTCCCGCCCGGCCCATCGCTGCGGTTGGCGACCGATGTCATCGCCTACTGCCGGGCGGAGCTGCCCCAGTTCAACCCGATCAGCATCAGCGGCTACCACATGCGGGAGGCCGGGGCGACCGCGGTCCAGGAGCTGGCCTTCACGATGGGCAACGCGATCACTTACGCCGATGCGGCCGTGGCGGCCGGCCTTACCTTCGACGAGTTTGCGCCCCGCCTGTCGTTCTTCTTCGCCGCCCACAACGACCTGTTCGAGGAGGTTGCAAAGTTCCGGGCCGCGCGCCGGCTGTGGTCGCGGGTCGCCCGCGACCGGTACCACGCCACCGACCCGCGAAGCATGACCCTGCGCTTCCACGTCCAGACCGCCGGCTCGACGCTGACCGCCCAGCAACCGGAGACGAACACGGTCCGAACGACGGTCCAGGCCCTGGCCGCGGTCCTGGGCGGGACACAATCCCTCCATACCAACGCGTTGGACGAGGCCCTGGGGCTGCCGAGCCCCGAAGCGGCCCGGCTGGCGCTGAGGACCCAGCAGGTCCTGGCCTACGAGTCGGGGCTCAGCGCGCCGATCGACCCGCTGGGCGGCTCGTGGTACGTCGAGGCCCTGACCGATGAGCTCGACGAACGAGCCAGCGCCGAGCTGGTGCGACTGGACGAGCTGGGTGGACCACTGGCCGCGTTGGAGGCCGGTTACCAGGCCGGCGCCATTGCCGACGCGGCCTATGCCGACCAGCGAGCGTTCGAATCCGGCGAGGCAGTCGTGGTGGGAGTGAATGCATTCGTTGAGCCCGGCGAGCAGGCCGCCCGCCCGCAGCCGCAGCGCATCGACCCAGGGGCGGAGCGCAGCCAGGCCGAGCGGACGCGCGCCGTCCGCGCCGCCCGCGACCCCCGCGCCGCGGCCGCTACGGTGGATGCCCTCGGCGCCGCGGCACGCGGGACCGAGAACCTGCTCCCGCGGATCCGCGCCTGCGTCGAGGCCGACGTCACGCTGGGCGAGATTGCCGACGCCCTGCGCGCCGCGTGGGGAGAGCACCGGCCGTGATCATCGACCACATCGCGGTGGTCGTGCGGTCCATCGACGAGGCGCTGCCGCGATACCGGGAACTGTTCGGCCTGGAGTCGTCTGACGGGGTGCGGCCCGTCGCCGCGCAGGGGGTTCGGATCTGCTTCCTGCCCACCGGCCCCGCTCCCGCCGCTCGCCTGGAGCTGATCGAGCCCACCGACCCGGACAGCGGCGTGGCCCGCTTCCTCGACTCGCGAGGCGAGGGGCTCCACCACGTCTGCTTCGGGACGACGACCCTGGTCCAGGAGCTGGCCCGCCTGAAATCCGCCGGGGCCGAGCTGGTCGACCACGTCCCGCGTCCGGGCGCCGAGGGGTCAGTGGCCTTCATCCACCCGCGAACCCTCAATGGGGTCCTGTGGGAGCTCCTCGAGCGCGGGACACCGGAGGACGGCGGCTAGGCCACCCCGGCCTCGCGGAGGAGTGCCGGGATCTGGAGCGGGGAGTCGGCAACCCGTACCCCCGCGTCGCGCAGGGCGGTCCGCTTCGACTCCGCGGTGCCGGTCCCGCCCGAGATGATCGCCCCGGCGTGACCCATGCGCCGTCCCGGCGGCGCCGTACGCCCGGCCACGAAAGCGGCCACCGGCTTGGACATCGTCTTTGCGATGTGCTCGGCCGCCCGTTCCTCCTCGTCGCCACCGATCTCGCCAATGAGCACGACCGCATCGGTCAGGGGGTCTGCCTCGAACAGTGTCAGGATCTCGATGAAGCTGGTGCCCACGATCGGGTCGCCGCCGATCCCGACGCAGGTCGATTGACCGATCCCTTCATCGGTCAAGGCCTCGACCACTTCGTAGGTCAAGGTGCCGGATCGGCTCACCAGACCCACCCGTCCCCGCCGATGAATGTTGCCGGGGATGATCCCGACCTTGGCCTCGCCGGGAGTCGTGGCGCCGGGGCAGTTGGGACCGATGAGGCGGACGCCCTGGGCGCGCAGGACGTGGTACACGCGAAGCATGTCCAGGGCCGGGATGCCCTCGGTGATGCAGAAGATGAGGCCGATCCCGCTCGACGCGGCCTCGAAGATCGCGTCCGGAGCGAAGGCCGCCGGGACGTAGATGACGCTCGTGTTGGCCCCCGTCCGGCCGACCGCCTCGGCGACCGTGTCGAAGATGGGGACCCGGCCGTTGAACGTCTCCTGGCCGCCCTTGCCGGGGGTGACTCCCGCCACTACCTGCGTTCCGAAGTTGAGCATGGCCTGGCCGTGGAACTGACCCTCGCGGCCGGTGATGCCCTGGATCAGGAGTCGCGTGTCGCCATCGACGAGGATGCTCATCGGCCCTCGCCGGCCGTGGCCGCGGCGACGGCCATGGCTGCCGCCTCGTCCAGGGTGTAGGCCGTCTGCAGGTCCGCCGACTCGAGGATGAACGCCGCCTCGTCGGCGTTGGTGCCCACGATTCGGACCACCATCGGCACCTGGCGCTCCAACCCCGCCCGGGCCTCGACGATGCCCTGCGCCACCTCGTCGCCCCGCGTGATGCCGCCGAAGATGTTGATCAGTACGGCGCGGACGTTGGGGTCGGCGAGGATGATCCGGAACGCGGCCGCCACCCGCTCGTGTCGTGCCCCGCCGCCGATGTCCAGGAAGTTCGCCGGCTCGCCTCCGGCCAGCTTGACCAGGTCCATGGTGGCCATGGCCAACCCAGCGCCGTTGACCATGCAGCCGATGGTGCCTTCAAGCTTGATGTAGCTGATGCCGGCCTCGCGGGCTGCGGCCTCGGCCGGCTCCTCCTCGGCCGGGTCGCGCAGCTGCTCGAGGTCGGGATGCCGGGCCAATCCGGAGTCGTCCAGGACCATCTTGGCGTCCAGCGCCACCAGCCCGTCGGAGGTGAGCGCCAGCGGGTTGATCTCGGCCAGCTCCGCATCGGTCTGCACGAAGGCCTCCACCAGGCCGGTCAGGGTGGTGGCGAAGGTCGCCCGATGTGCCTCGGGAATGGCCAGGAAGAAGCTGACCGCGCGGACGTTATGGGGCTGGAGCCCGATGAGCGGGTGCAGCGGCAGGCGCAGGACCGCCGCCGGATCGGTCTGCGCCACATCCTCGATGTCGATCCCACCCTCGGCGCTGGCAATGACGGTCACGGCCCTGGCGGCTCGGTCCAGGATGACGGCGAGGTAGTACTCGTGGGCGATGACGACGGATGGCGTCACGAGGACCGTGTGGACCGGCGCCCCGGCGATGCGCAGCTCCAGGATCTCGGCCGCCCGCGCCTCGGCCTCGGCCGGGTCGGCGGCCAGCTTGACGCCGCCGGCCTTGCCCCGTCCGCCGGCGAGTACCTGCGCCTTGACCACCACCGGCACCCCGAGCCGCTCAGCCGCCGCGCGGGCTGCGGCCGGCGTGGTTGCGATCTCGCCGGGGAGGGTGGGGATGCCGTGACGGGCGAGGATCTCCTTGCTGCGGAACTCCTGGAGCTTCACGGCCCGGAGCGTACCCGACCGGCCGCGCGGTCGACCGGCCACCGGGCGCGAGCCGGGCTGCCTACACTTGGGGCGTGACCTACCAGGTGACCCTCATTCCCGGTGACGGGATCGGGCCCGAGATCGCGGCGGCCGCCCGCGAGGTGCTCGAGGCCACCGGCGTGGCTTTCGAATGGGACGAGCAGACGGCCGGAGAGGCCACCCTGGCCAGCGAGGGCAATCCGCTGCCGGATCGCGTCATCGACAGCGTGCGACGCACCAAGGTCGCCCTCAAGGGGCCGATCACGACTCCGGTGGGAATGGGGTTCCGGAGCGTCAACGTCGCCCTGCGCCAGGCATTGACCCTGTACGCCAACGTGCGACCCGCCCGCAGCTTCGTCGGCGTCGCGTCCCGCTACTCCGACGTCGACCTGGTCATCGTCCGCGAGAACACCGAGGACCTGTACGCGGGAATCGAGCGTGCGGTCAGCGCCGACCACGCGGAGAGCACCAAGATCATCACCCGTGGCGCGTCCGAGCGGATCGCCCGCTACGCGTTCGAGTACGCGGTGCGGAACGGACGGAAGGTCGTCACCGCCGTCCACAAGGCGAACATCATGAAGCTCACCGACGGCCTGTTCCTGGACAGCTGCCGGCGGGTTGCGGCGGACTACGAGGGGCGCATCGGGTTCCAGGATCGGATCGTGGACAACATGTGCATGCAGCTGGTCCAGAAGCCGGAGACGTATGACGTCCTGGTGGCCCCCAACCTGTACGGGGACATCATCAGCGACCTGACCGCCGGCCTGGTCGGTGGGCTGGGCCTCGCCCCGGGCGCGAACATCGGGGAGGAGGCGGCCGTGTTCGAGGCGGTCCATGGATCGGCCCCGAAGTACGCCGGCCAGGACCGGGCCAACCCGACCGCGCTCATCCTTTCCGGCGCGCTCCTGCTCCGGCACATCGGGGAGACGGCGGCCGGCGCGGCGGTCGAGGACGCCGTCCGGGCGGTTATCGGCGAGGGAGCCATCCGGACCGCCGACCTGGGTGGCACATCCGGGACCCGCGCGTACGGCGAGGCAGTGGCGGCCCGGGTGCAGGCCCTGAGATCCGCCGCATGACGATCGCGTCGCGGCTGGCCCGGGCCCAGGCCCGCGTGGTCAGCTACCGCGTCTCCTGGGCCCAGCTGGCCTGGTTCGGTCATCGGCTGTCGGGGATCGGGGTCCTCGCCTACCTATTCGTGCACATCGTGGAGACGTCCATGGTGACCCTGGGCCCAACCGTGTACGACGCGACGCTGGGGCTGTTCCGCAACCTTCCCATCCGCCTCGGCGAGATCGTCCTCATGGCCGCCCTGGTGTACCACTCGCTCAACGGGTTGAAGGTGATCCTTCTCGATTTCTTCCCGGCCACGACGGCGTGGTACCGGCCGCTCACCTACGGGGTGGTCATCGCCACCCTGACGGCCATGATCCCGCTGTCCCTCCTGATGTTGGCCCCGTACGCGCCGTGGTGGTGATCCGATGAGCGTTGGCCGCACGGTCTGGCTTGGCAACCCGCCGGCCCGCAAGCCGCGCCCGGTTGGCCCGGGCCGCGAGCGGTTCTGGTGGTGGTTCATGCGGCTCAGCGGCCTGGCCCTCGTCTTCCTGGCGCTGGGCCACATGCTGATCATGCATGTCCTCGTTCAGCTGTCCGGCGAGGAGGTCAGCTTCGCCTTCGTCACCAGCCGCTGGGGGACACCGTTCTGGCGCATCTACGACGCCCTGCTGCTGGTCCTGGCGCTGGTCCACGGCGTGAACGGGGCGCGGGTCGTGATCACCGACCTCGTGCCGCGCGGATCGGTCCGCACACTGCTCGTGGGCGGCCTGGGGTTGCTCGCGGTGGCCTGGCTGCTTCTCGGGCTGTTCGTGGTCGTGTTCTTCAACCCGGACCAGGCTCCCGCCGTCGGCCCGTTCTCGTGAGCGGCCGCCCATGAGCGTGCCCATGATCGGGCGCGGCCCCGCCGCGGCCCCCCGCGTCCACGTCCTGGATGCGGTGGTGGTCGGCGCCGGGGGTGCGGGCCTGTATGCCGCCCTGGAGCTGAAGCGCAGGCTGGGGACGGCGGGGCGGGTGGGAGTCGTGTCCAAGCTTTACCCCACCCGATCCCACACCGGCGCGGCCCAGGGCGGCGTGTGCGCGGCGCTGGGAAACACCGAGGAGGACCACTGGGAGTGGCACTGGTGGGACACCGTCAAGGGCGGGGACTACCTCGTCGACCAGGACGCGGCGGAAGTCATGTGCCGCGACGCGGCGCAGACCATCCGCGACCTCGAGCACCTGGGCCTGCCCTTCGACCGGACCCCGGACGGGCTGATCGACCAACGTCGATTCGGAGGGCACACGCGGAACCACGGCGAGGCACCCGTCCGCCGTTCCTGCTACTCGGCCGACCGCACCGGGCACGCCATCCTGCAGACCCTGTATCAGCAGTGCATCCGCCATGACGTGACGTTCTTCGACGAGTACCAGGTCCTCGACCTGCTCATGCCGGATGGTTCCGGCGGCCATGTCAGCGGGGTCCTGGCCCTCCGGCTGGCAAGCGGCGAGCTGACGGTATTCCTGGCCCGCGGCGTGCTGTTCGCCACCGGCGGGTTCGGGATGGTCTACAAGGTCACCTCCAACGCCCATACCCTGACCGGGGACGGGGTGGCGATCGCCTACCGGCGCGGCCTGGCGCTGGAGGACATGGAGTTCTACCAGTTCCACCCCACCGGCATGTATCGGCTCGGCTTCCTGCTCTCGGAGGCCATGCGGGGTGAGGGCGGAATCCTGCGCAACGGTGACGGCGAGCGCTTCATGGAGCGTTACGCCCCGACGATGAAGGACCTGGCCGGTCGCGACGTGGTGAGCCGCAGCATCTACCAGGAGATCGCCGCCGGGCGAGGGATCAACGGCGAGGACTTCGTCCATCTCGACGTCCGGCACCTCGGCGCCGAGATCCTCGATCACAAGCTCCCCGACATGGCGGGCTTCATCCGGACCTACTTTGGGCTCGAGCCATTGACCGATCTGGTCCCCGTTCAGCCCACCGCCCACTATGCGATGGGGGGCATCCCGACCGATGTCGACGGCCGGGTCCTGGCCGATGTCGACGGCCGGGTCGTGCCTGGCTTCTTCGCCGCCGGCGAGTGCGCCTGCATCAGCGTCCACGGCGCCAATCGGCTGGGAACCAACTCGCTGCTCGACATCCTCGTCTTCGGCCGGCGGGCCGGCGAGGCCATGGCCGACGGGCTGCGCGACGCGCCCTCGCCCGGACGGGACCCTGAGGCCGAAGCGCGGTCCGCGGCGCGGCTGACCGAGCTGCTGCGCACCACCGACGGCGAGCGTCCGGCCACGATCCGGGCGGAGCTGCGCGAGCTCATGTTCACCGCCTGCGGGGTGTATCGCAGCGGGGCGGGGTTGGCCGCCGGACGGGCCGGGGTGGCCGCCCTGCGTGGACGAGCCCGGCGCCTACGGCTCGACGACCACGGCGTGCGCTACAACACGGACCTGACCGATGCGATCGAGCTCGGGTTTCTGCTGGATTGCGCGGAGGCCATGATCATCTCGGCCGAGGCGCGGACCGAAACCCGCGGCGCCCATGCAAGGGAGGACTTTCCCGAGCGCGACGATGCGCGCTGGATGCGCCACACATTCGCCACCCGCCCATCGGACGGGACGGTCGCGCTGACCTACAAGCCGGTCACGGTCACTGAATACCAGCCGGCTCCCCGGGTGTACTGACCGATGGATGTCGAGCTGCGGATCCGGCGCTTCAACCCGGAGGTGGATGCGACGCCCCACTGGGAGTCCTACGCCCTGCAGGCCGAGCCATCGGACCGCGTGCTCGACCTGCTGCACCAGGTGAAGTGGTTCCAGGACGGGACGCTGACCTTCCGCCGGTCCTGCGCCCACGGGGTGTGCGGATCGGACGCGATGCTGATCAACGGCCGCAACCAGCTGGCCTGCGCGGTTCTCATCCGCGACGCGGGCACCCACATCTCGGTCGAGGCGATGCGCGGGCTGCCGGTGGTCAAGGACCTGCTGGTTGACCAGGAGGGGTTCTGGGAGAAGTACCGCGCGGTCATGCCCTATCTGGTCAACGACGAGGTGCCGGAGGACGGAGGGGAACGCCGCCAATCACCCGCCGAACGGGCCGCGTTCGAGGACACCAGTCGCTGCATCCTGTGTGCGGCGTGCACCACCGCCTGCCCGGTGTACTGGACGAACCCGGCCTACGTGGGTCCGGCGGCCATCGTGAACGCCCATCGGTTCATCTTCGACAGCCGCGACAACGCCCACGCCGAGCGCCTGGAGATCATGGCCGATGCGGATGGCGTATGGCGCTGCCGGACCGTGTTCAACTGCGTCGAGGCCTGCCCGCGCGGCATCAACGTCACCCGCGCCATCATGGAGGTGACGCGCGCCATCGGGGAGCGGCCTGCATGACCCGCCTGCTGATCCACACCGATGGGGCGGCCCGCGGCAACCCGGGCCCGGCGGGCCTGGGGGCGGTGCTTCAGGATGCCGATACGGGGGAGACGGTTGCCGAGCTGGCGCGGTACCTCGGGGAGCAGACCAACAACGTGGCTGAGTGGACGGCCGTCCAGGACGCGCTGGAAGAGGCGCTGCGGAGGGGCGCGCGCCAGATCGACCTGCGGACCGATTCGCAGCTAGTGGCGCGTCAGATCAGCGGGCGGTATCGGGTCAAGCATCCCAACCTCAAGCCCATCCACGCTCGGGTCATGGGCTTGCTCGCGCAGTTCGACGCATATACGGTCGGGCACGTGCCGCGCGAGCGCAACCGCGAGGCCGACCGCCTCAGCAACGTCGCCATCGATCGGCGCGTATGATGCGGGCCCTGGAGGCGGCCGGACGGCCGCGGACGCGATCGTCGAAAGGCGGCGTTCGAGGAAAGTCCGAGCTCCACAGAGCAGGTTCGCGGGTAACACCCGTCCGCCGTGAGGCGAGGACCAGCGCCACAGTGACGATGCCCGCGCAAGCGGGAGTGAAACGGGCAAGCTCGAGCCGGAGCAAGACCGAATAGGAGGGCGCAAGGCGGCTTTCGGGCCGCAGCAGGTGGCTCGCTCAGCCCTCGGGTAGGTCGCCCAGATGGATGGCCGTCCCCGGACCTCGGTCCGGGACAGAACTCGGCTTACAGGCCGCTCTCCAGGGACTCAGTCTTCGTCCGCGCGCCAGATGCCCTTCGCGGTGCAGGCGTTGCAGATCGGCCTGGCCTCCGCGAACGTACCCAGCGGAAGTGGGTGATCCGGCCCACCCAGGAGGCAGCTGACGTCCACGGCGCGGCCGCCCGGGACCGGGGTGATAGCCACGTGACGCACGCTGCAGCGACGGATCTGTCCGGCGCGAGGGATCGGGATCCGCTGTGGCGCCTCGCTACGTTCGACCGCCATGAGGCTCCGAGCGTGCGCCGCAGGCGTGTGGTGCTCAATGGCGCGTTCGTACCAGGCGGGAAACTCGCTTGAGCCGTTCGAACCCGGGTCGTCGGAGGGGTATCCTCGCACCATGTTCAGGCGGGGCAACACGGCGGCCCAATCGGCGGCCGAGACCGAGCGCCAGGCGCTGTTCGAGAAACTCGCCCAGCGACCGGAGACCGTGTGCCCGTTCCTGGGGCTGGCCGCCTCCCGGGCCGACTACCAGGAAAAGGCGACCGATGACCACCGCTGCTATGCCTTCGGCGACCCCGAGCCCATCTCCGGGGAGCAGCAGCGCAACGTCTGCCTCCAGCGGGGTTATGCCAACTGCCCACGCTACCTGCGTGGCGTGCTCGTCATCCCGACCGACGAGCTGGAGGCGCTCCGGAGGCCACACCAACGCGTGCCCCCACCGCCGCCACCCCCTCCGCGACCGGCATCGGTGCCGGGAGGTGGGGGACGGCGAAGGACCGTCGTAGCCCTGCTCGTCCTGCTCCTGCTGGTCGGCGGAGGCGCCGGTGCATGGTGGGTGGTGGCTGGCCCCGGAGCGGTGGCAGTGGAGACACCGACTCCCGTCCCGTCTCCCACGAGCGCGCCGAGCCCGTCGGAGGCCGAGCCCTCACCCTCCGTCACTCCATCCACGGCCCCGACGCCGGAACCCGGCGATGAATTCATCGGTTACGAAGTGACCGTCGAGGAGGGCATCAACGATGTCTTCCGCGTTGACGAGGACGGGCAGATCCAGGACGAGTCGGAGGCCTTCTTCTCCGATCGCAGTCAGGGGCCGGTCGACCGCGTGATGGCCGACAACGGGCTCCTGCACTGGCGAGAAACTGAAGGGGGACTGGCTGGTTGGTCGTTCATCCGCGACCAGTCGGGCTCGTTCGGGATTCGCGAGGTGTACCGCGGATCCGACGGTTCGTTGCGCTACCTGGTGCTGCCCGAGGACGAGACCTAGACCGAACGGATCCAGGTCCCCACCCGAATTGGCCGAAAAAGTGCTTGACGGGGCTTCGTTGCCCTGTAAGATGGCGCCCTGTGGCTCAATGTGGGGCCAAATGGGGATCAATGGTAGGGCCATCGAGTGGAGAGGACCCCGTTCCTTACTGGCGAGTACCGCCACGCGCTAGACGACCGTGGTCGCATCGCGGTGCCCGTGCGGTTTCGGGCTCGCCTGTCGGAGGGCGCGACGCTTACCCGGTGGCTCGATGCCTGTCTCGCGGTCTTCCCGCGTGACGCGTGGGCCGAGCTGGCCGAGAAGCTCCGCGGCCTGCCATTGACCAGCACCAAGGCGCGGGAATTCGGCCGGTTCATGTCGTCGGGAGCGGTGGACGTGGAGCTCGACCGCCAGGGCCGTTTGCTCGTCCCGGGCTACCTCCGGACCTACGCCAGCCTGCAACCAGGCGAGGTGATCGTGGTCGGCGCTCTGAACCGACTCGAGATCTGGGCGCCGGCGGCCTGGGAGCCGTACCGCGCTCGAATCGAAGACGCCCCCGAGGCCCTGGCGGAGCAACTGCAGGACCTGGGGATCTAGGGCCCGTGGCGCCATGACGCACGCCACGACCCGGCCATTCATGCGTCTCCGGGCCGCTCGGCCCGTCAACCGACCGTTAAGGGACAGTCGCGCATGGGAGAAGGGCACCTGCCGGTCCTCGTCGACGAGGTTCTCGCCTCGTTGGCCCTCCGTGCCGGCAGCTCCATCGCGGACTGCACGGTCGGTGGCGGTGGGCACGCCGAGCGACTTCTGGAGGCCGTGTCTCCGGACGGCCGCCTTCTCGGCCTCGATGCCGACCTGGCGGCCGTCCGCGAGGCGTCCCGCTTCCTGGAGCGCTTCGGGGACCGCGCCGTCATCCGCCACGCCAACTTCAGCCGCCTGGGGGAGGTGGCGCGCGCCGAGGGCATGGGTCCCCTCGACGGCGTCCTGTTCGACCTGGGCCTCTCGAGCTATCAGCTCGCCGATGCGCGGCGCGGGTTCGCCTTCACGGCGGACGCGCCGCCGGACATGAGATTCGATGAAACGACTGGTCTTTCGGCTCTGGGTCTCATCGATCGCTCCTCGGAGCGAGAGCTCACCCGAATCATCGCGACGCTTGGTGAAGAGCGCCATGCACGCCGCATCGCGAAGGCGATCCTGGCGTCGCGTACGTCGGGCCGCCTCGTGACGGCGGCCGATCTGGCGTCCGTGGTGGCCGCCGCCGTCCCGGCCAGGGGGGCCGACGCAGGACGGATCCACGCGGCCACCCGGACGTTCCAGGCCTTGCGAATAGCCGTAAACCAGGAGCTCGAGTCGCTGGAGGCGGGCCTCGCCGCGGCGCTCGAGGTCCTGCGGCCGGGCGGCCGTCTGGCTGTCATCAGCTACCACTCGCTCGAGGACCGGGTCGCCAAGCGCTTCATGGCTCGCGAGGCGCGCGACTGCCTCGAGGTTCCGCTGCCCCCGGTCTGCACATGCGGACATCGGGCCCAGCTGCGAGCCGTGACGCGACGGGTCATCCGCCCGTCGCCGGAGGAGATCGACCGCAATCGCCGAGCGCGAAGCGCGCGGCTGCGTGCTGCCGAGAAGCTCGCGTCCGCGAGCGCCTAACCGGGTTCACACGAAGGAGGGTGCACATGAGCCGAGGTCGTCCCCGACACCAAGGAAGTCGGCGCCGCGCCTACAGCGTGCGGCAGCGGGAGGTCCGCGAGCGTCGCGTGCGACTGGCGCACGACGGGGAGTGGATGATCGATGGGCTCAGCGTCACCGACGCCGAGCCTCCGGCTGAGACCGAGGAGCCAACCTGGACCATCCGGCTTCACGGCGCCGCATCGGCCGCCTGAGTCGCATTCCGCAGCATGGCAGTCATCGGCGCCCGCCCGGCCAGCGTCCTCGGCGACCTCCGCTGGGGCATCCGTCGAGCGCCACGGCCTCGGCCCGGACCCACCACCGGTGGCTATCGGCTGCGCAGGACCGCCCTGCGCCGGCGTCGGGCGGCGGGGCTGTCGCTGGCATCGGTCGTCATCGGCGTGGCTGTTCTGCTGTCGTCGTTGTACTTGACCCAGTCGAGCCGGATCGCCAGCACCGGTTACGAGATCACCACCCTGGAGGCACGACTCGATATCCTCCAGGCCGAGCGCCAGGAACTGCTGCTCCAGATCGGACGGGCGCAGTCGCCGGCCACCATCGAGGCCCGGGCCATCGAGCTTGGTCTGACCACGTTGTCCGGGGCATCGGTCCACTTCGCCAGCCCATTGTCTGATCGCCACCCGTAACCGTCGCACGCCTCGGCGCGCGACCCGGAGACGCCATGCTCGCCAGAACCGACAGTCGAATCCGGGCCGTGGTCATGCTCGTCGTGGCGTCCATCGTGGCTGGCGTGATCGGGTACCGCCTGGTCTGGTGGCAGGTCATCGACCGCGAGCGGCTGGCCGACATGGGCCTGGCCCAGCTGGCGCACGCCCAACAGATCCCGGCCGCTCGCGGGCTGATCCTCGACCGCGCGGGCCTGATCCTGGCGACCTCGATTGCTGCCGAGTCGGTCTTTGCCACGCCACCCACGGTCGAGGATCCCGCGCTGTCGGCGCTCTTGTTGGCCGGCATCCTGGATGCGGACGCTGAGGAGCTCGAGGCGACGCTGAGCAGCGACGAGGCCTGGACCTGGCTGCGCCGACGGGTTGACGTCGAGACCGCGACCCGCGTCCGCGCACTGCACCTGCCCGGCATCGGCCTGGTCGCGGAGTCGCGCCGCGTCTACACCATGGGCGGCGCCGCGGACGGAACCAGCCTCGCGGCCCAGGTCCTGGGCTTCGTGAACGTGGATGGCATCGGCCAATACGGCGTCGAGGCGGCCGAGGATGCTCGGCTGGCCGGCTCGCCGGGATCCGTGGTGGCCCAGGAGGACGTGGCCGGTCGGTTGATCGCCGGTTCGGTCCACGAGCTCGAGGCGCCCGTCAACGGCGCCGACCTGACGCTCACCCTGGACGTCGGCCTGCAGCACATCCTGGAGGAGCAGATGCTCGACACCTTCATCAGGAACCGTGCCCGGGGCGTGACCGGCCTGGTGATGGACGTCAACACGGGAGCCATCCTCGGCCTGGCCTCATACCCGACCTTCGACGCCAACCAGTACTCGGTCACCGACCCGGTCCTGTTCGGGAATCCCGCGGTCAGCCGCCAGTACGAGCCGGGATCGGTACTCAAGGCCGTCACGGTGGCGGCCGCGCTGGACGCGGGCGCCATCACACCCGCCGACCTGTTCCTCGATGACAACGACCTGCACATCTACGACGCCGTCATCCACAACGCCGACCGGACGTGGTATCCGGGGGGACATGGCCTGCTCACGCCGGCCCAGGTCCTGGCCCTTTCCAACAACGTCGGCGCGGCCACCATCGGCCTGACCCTGGGAGGGCAAGGTCTGTACGACGCCCTGCGACGCTTCGGCTTCGGTACACCGACCGGCGTCGAGATGTCCGGGGAGGCGGCAGGGGTCGTCCTCCACCCCGATGACGAGGGCGCGTCGAAGGAGCTGACCACGGCCCAGAACGCCTTCGGCCAGGGGATCACGGTCACGGTCGTCCAGCTGGCCGCGGCCTACGCCGCCCTGGCCAACGGCGGGCGGCTGGTGACGCCGCATATCGTGGCGGGCTGGACGGACGGGGACGGGACCTTCCGGCCGCGCGAGATTCCCACCCCAACCCAGGTCATCACGCCCGAGACATCGGACACGATCCTCGAGATGTTGACCGGCGCCATCGACGACGGCATCGCCAACGGCGCAGCGGTGGCCGGCTACTCGATCGCCGGCAAGACCGGGACGGCGGAGATCGCGGGCCCGGTCAACGTCCGTGTCCACACCGGCTGGGATGCCAATGGGCAGCCGATCTACGTCGACACCACCCGGCAGGCGTACATCGAAGGCTGGATCGACTCCAGCTTCGTGGGAATCGCTCCCGCCTCCAGCCCGCGGTTCGTCACGATCATCCTCATTCACCGGCCGGTGGTGGGCGGCGGTGGCATCGGGGAGCGGCCGGAGGACGCCTTCGCGCAGCTGGCGCCGCTGGTCTTCGACTACTACGGCATCCCGCCCGACCGACCCCTCCCCGGGGTTGCCACCCAATGAGGCTGGTAGACTCCCGGCCGAAAGCCGCAGGAAACCGCGTGCCCGCGCCGATTCGAATCGACGACCTCCTGGCCGCCACCGGTGGCCGACTCCTGACTCCCACCCCTGTCCGGTCCTTCCGGCTCGCCGTCGTCGACTCTCGTCGCGTCGTCCCGGGGTGCCTGTTCGTGGCCATGCGCGGGGAGCGCGACGACGGCCACCGGTACGTCGCCAACGCCATCGCCGCGGGCGCCGTGGCGGCGCTCGTCGAGCGTGAGGTCACGCTTCCCTCCACGGCACGGGCGGCCCTGGTCCGGGTCCCGGACAGCCTGATCGCCCTCCAGGAGCTCGCGGCGTGGTGGCGGGACCGATTCGCGGTGCGCGTGGTGGGGATCACCGGGTCGACGGGCAAGACGCTGGCCAAGGAGGTCACCGCGGACGTCCTGGCCCGCGCCCTGAGCGTCCTGCGCAACGAGGGCAACCTGAACTCCGAGACCGGTCTGCCCATGACCCTCCTGGGCCTTGAGCCGGGCCACCAGGTCGCGGTCCTGGAGATGGGAATGTACACGGTGGGGGAGATCAGCCGGCTGGTGGAGATCAGCCGGCCCGAGGTCGGGGTCGTGCTGGCGGTGCACCCCACGCACCTGGAGCGGGCGGGAAGCCTGGAGCGCATCGCCCAGGCCAAGGCGGAACTGCCCCGCGGCCTGCCGGCGGACGGGCTCGCGGTCCTGAACGCGGATGACCCGCGCGTGGCCTCCATGGCCGCCCAGACGCGCGCGCCCGTCCGCACCTTCGGCCTGGGCCCATCGGCCGACGTGCGCGCGATCGACGTCGCATCCGACGGGCTGCGTGGCATGACATTCACCCTGCATGCCCCATGGGGACAGCTCCGGGTCCGCAGTGCGTCGCCCGGACGGCACCTCATTCCGCTCGCCTTGGCGGCGGCCGCGGTCGCGGAGCACTTCGGCGTGCCGCTGGTCGACGTGGCGGCGGCGCTGGAGGCCGGCAGCTCGGCCCCGCACCGGATGGCCATCAAGGAGATGCCGAACGGGTCGACCCTGGTCGACGACACCTACAACGCCTCGCCGGAATCGGTGTCGGCCGCCCTCGAGTTCGTGGCTCAGACCCCTGTCGGGCGCGGGCGCCGGCTGGCGGTCCTGGGCGACATGCTCGAGCTGGGGCCTGATGAGCGGACTCTGCACGAGCGGATCGGCGCCCAGGCCGCCGCGATCCTCGACGGCCTGGTCGGGGTCGGGGAACGCGGTCGCTGGATCGCGGAGGCGGCACAGGCGGCGGGACTCCAGCGGGTGGCGACGGCGTCCGACGCGGAGCAGGCCCTGGCGGTCGTCGAGCAGACACTCAACCCCGGCGCGCATGACCTGCTCCTGGTCAAGGCGTCGCGCGGGATCGCCCTCGACCGCCTGGTGGCCGCTCTGCTGGGCCAACCACCGGACCCGGAGAGCTAGCCGTGCTGCCTCTCCTGCTGGCGGTCGTGCTCGCGTTCGGTGGGGTCGTCCTGCTGGGCCCCATCTACATCCGGCTCCTCCAGCGGCTGGGCTTCGGAAAGCAGATCCGGATCGAGGGGCCCCAGGCCCATGCGGTCAAGGCCGGCACGCCGACCATGGGCGGGATGCTGATCGTGGTGGTCGTCATGTTCCTGGCCATGGCCATGCGGCTCGAGGACGAAAGCACCCTGACCCCCATGCTGACCCTGGTCGGGGTGGGCATCCTGGGTGCCATCGATGACTTCGTGAACACGCGGACCGGGTTCGGCATGCGCGGCCGGTACAAGCTCGTATGGCAGACCGTGGTCGCGATCCTCGCCGCGGTCTACATACAGCGCCACTACGACCTGACCGCCATCAACGTCCCGCTGGTCGGCCAGTTCGAGATCCCGATCCTGCTCCTCGTCCTGTTCATCGCGTTCGCGATCGTCGCCGCCTCCAATGCGGTCAACCTGACCGACGGGCTGGACGGGCTGGCGTCGGGGGTCCTGGTCTTCAGCTTCGTCGCCTATCTGCTGATCGCCCTGGTCGGGGTTCCCGGCCTGAAGCTCAGCCAACCCGAGCTGGCGGTCTTCTGCGCCCTGCTGATCGGGGCCCTGATGGGTTTCCTGTGGTTCAACGTCCACCCCGCCCAGATCTTCATGGGCGACGCCGGGGCGCTTGCGCTGGGTGCGACCCTGGCCGTGGTGGCGGTGGTCACCGGCCAGCTCCTGCTGCTCGTCATCATCGGCCTCGTGTTCGTGGCCGAGACGGTATCGGTCATTCTCCAGATCGGGTCGTACCAGCTTCGCGGCAAGCGGATCTTTCGGATGGCCCCCTTGCACCACCACTTCGAGCTCCTCGGCTGGGCCGAGGAAAAGATCACGCTCCGCTTCTGGATCGTGTCGGCCCTGGCCGGGCTGCTCGGCTTCAGCCTCTTCCTGGCCACCACCGGGCTGTCGTGATGCCGATGCCGATGCCTCCCCTCAGCTCCACCCTCCCCAGCCGCCGATCCGACCTGGCCGGGCGCCGGGTCCTGGTGCTCGGTCTGGCACGGTCGGGGGTGGCGGCTGCCCGCTTCCTGTCCGATGCCGGAGCCCAGGTGACGGCCTACGACCGTCAACCGGCCGAGGCCCTGGCCCAGTCCGTCGCCGCGCTCGGGGATCGACCCGTGACGCTGGCCCTGGGAGCGGCTCCGGCCGCCGTCCGTGAGCTGCTGACCGATGCCGATCTGGTGGTGACCAGCCCCTCGATCTCGGCCCGCTTCCCGACCACCGACCCGTGGCTGCGCGAGGCGCTGACCGATGCCGAGGCCGGCGGCACGCCACTCGTGAGCGAGGTCGACCTCTTCCTGCGCCTGACCCGGGCCCGGATCCTGGCCGTGACCGGGACGAAGGGGAAGACCACCACCGCGTCGCTGGCTGCCGACATCCTGCGCGCGGCCAAGGTGCCCCACGTCCTGGGCGGGAACATCGGGACCCCTCTGATCGAGGAGGCGCACGTCCTCGGACCCGAGACCTGGGCCGTCCTCGAGCTGTCCGAGCTCCAACTGCCGACCGTCAGCCGCGGGGCGGACATCGCGGTCTACACCAACATCCTGGCCGACCACCTGGATCGCCATGCCAGCGTGGAGGCGTACCGGGCGGTCAAGGGCCGCCTGGCCGAGCTGTCGGCACTGGGGGGCGAGCTCGTCCTCAACCGGGAGGATCCGGGGTGCGTGGAGCTCGGCGCGCGGCTGCCGGGTGCCCGCGTGCACTGGTACGGCCTCGAGCCACGCCCCGGCGCGGACGCCTGGGTCGAGGATGGCTGGGTCGTGGTCGGCGGCCAGCGGGTGCTGCAGACCGTCGACGTGCCGCTCCGCGGCGAGCACATGCGCCGCAACGTCCTGGCCGCCGCGGTGGGCGCCCGGCTGGCAGGCGCCGACACGACAGCCGTGGCCACCGGGGTCCGCGCGTTCGGGGGCGTTCCGCACCGGCTCGAAGACCTCGGGGTCCGGGCCGGCGTCGCGTACGTCAATGACTCGCAAGCCACCATCCCGGTGGCCGCCATCGCCGGCATCATGGCCTTCGACGAGGGCCGGGTGGTGGTCATCGCGGGCGGCCAGGGCAAGGGCCTGGACTACGCCGCGCTCGCGGAGGCCATCGTGGACCGCTGCCGGGCGGCGGTCCTGATCGGGGACACGGCGCCCGAACTGGAGCGCCTGATCGGCGGGCGGGTGCCGGTCCGCCGAGCCTCGTCGATGGCCGACGCGGTGGCAGCCGCGAGCGCTGAGGCGCGGCCCGGCGACGCGGTCCTGCTCGCCCCGGCGGCCGCCAGCTTCGACATGTTCGCCGACTACGCCGCGCGCGGGGACGCGTTCCGGGCGGCCGTGGCCGGCCTGCCGGATCCGGCAGGCGACCGATGACCGCGGCCGTCGGCGTCGCGGCCGCGAACCGGCGTGCGGTCCGCACCCGCGGCGTGCAACGTGTGCGACGCCGGGTCGCCATGCCCCTGCTGGTCGCCGTGCTGGCGCTGGTCGCAATCGGGGTCGTCATGGTCTACTCGGCCTCGAGCGTCCGGGCCCTGCTGAGCAGCAACGACCCGGCGCGCTATGGGATCGCGCAGGCCGTGTTCGCCGCCATCGGCTTGAGCGCGATGGTCCTCCTGAGCCGGATCGACTTTCGGGTCTATCGGTACTTCGCGATACCGGCCTACGTGGGGGCGCTGGTCCTCCTGGCGCTGGTCCTGGTGCCGAGCATCGGGTTCGAGGTCGGCGGATCGCGACGCTGGCTCCAGCTTCCGGTGATCGGGAACTTCCAGCCCGCCGAGGTCGCCAAGCTCGCGATCATCCTGTACCTGGCCCATTGGCTCGACCGCCGGGGGCGCGCGGCGCGTGGCCTGCGGGGAGGCTTGATTCCATTCGCGCTCCTCGTCGCCCCCGGGTTCCTCCTCATCGCCTTCGAGCCCGACCTCGGCACGGCCGGCATCTATGCCGTGGCCGCGATGTCGGTGTTCTTCATGTCGGGCGCCAACCTGGTCGGCTTCGTCGCCATGGCCGGCGCCGTGGCGGCCGCGGCCGTGGTCTTCGTGAGCCGGACGCCGTACCAGCTGGCGCGGGTCACGAGCTTCCTCGATCCGGAGCGCGACCCGCTGGGGGCCGGCTACAACGCCATGCAGGCGCTGATGGCGCTCGCCATGGGCGGGCTGGCTGGGGTGGGGCTTGGCGCCTCGCGCCAGAAGTACCTGTACCTGCCCGCGCCCTCGACCGACTTCATCTACGCCATCATCGGCGAGGAATGGGGACTCATCGGGACGCTCATCGTCCTGGTCCTGTTCCTCGTCATTGCCTGGCAGGGCTACCGCATCGCGGTCCATGCCCCCGATACGTTCTCCGGCCTTCTGGCGGCCGGGATCACGACCTGGCTCGTGGTCCAGGCTGTCATCAACATGATGGTGGTGACCGCCCTGTGGCCGGTCACCGGCGTCCCACTGCCGTTCATCAGCTACGGCGGAACGGCACTCATCATCAACCTCGTGGCGGTCGGCATCCTCCTGTCGATCAGCCGCGAGGCGCAGACAGGATCGGTGTTCGATGCGCTTCGTGATCTCAGGCGGCGGGACCGGCGGGCACATCTACCCCGCGTTGGCCGTCGCGCAAGCCCTGCGCGAGCTGCATCCCGAGGTTGAGCTCGCGTACGTGGGTGGCGTCCGCGGCTTCGAGCGCCGGCTGGTGGGCGAGGCCGGCGAAATGCCGTATCACCAGCTGGCCGTCCGTTCCCTGCGCTCCGCCGGGCGCGACGCTCACCTGGTCCTGGACCCGATGCGCCTTGTGGCGGCGGCCCCGCAAGCGTGGCGGCTCCTGCGCCGCCTTCGACCGGCGGCGGTCTTCACCACCGGCGGGTACCTCGCCATTCCGCTCCTGGCCGCGGCGCGGGTCCGCGGCATCCCGAGCATCGTGTGGGAGGGCAATGTGATACCCGGTCGGGCGACGCGCGCCGTCGGACGGCTAGCCACCAGGGTCGCCGTCGCCTTCCCGCCGACCGGGGAGGCGTTCGGGAAGCGCGCGTTCGAGTCCGGCACCCCGATTCGCTCCCTGGCCGGGATCGACCGCGCCGCGGCTCGCGCCGAGATGGGGGTCGGCCCCGAGGACCGACTGCTGCTGGTCTTCGGCGGTTCGCAGGCCGTGGCCCGCATCACGGCCGCCCTGGACGAGGCCCTGCCCGCGCTCGTCGCCGACTGGGTGGTGCTGCACCTGGCGGGCGAGGCGGGGATGGCCGCCGCCCTGGCCAGCCGCGACCAGCTGCCGGAGTCCCATCGCGACCGGTACCGCCCCGAGCCGTACCTGACCGATCGCATGGCCGCTGCGCTGGTGGCAGCCGACCTGGTGCTCGGGCGGGCCGGATCCTCGACCTGTGCCGAGGTCGCCGCCGCTGGAGTCGCCTCCATCCTGGTCCCGTATCCCCACGCCCGCGGGCACCAGGCGGCGAACGCGGCCTGGCTGGCCCAGCACGGGGCAGCCGTGGTCGTGCCCGACGAGGCATTGACCGGTGAGCGGCTGCGGGCCGAGGCGGCCGCGCTGCGGGATGACGCCCGTCGGACGCCCATCGCGGCCGCGGCGCGGCAGCTGGGCCGTCCCCGGGCCGGCCACGAGATCGCGGCCGCCCTCCTCGAGCTGGCCGAGGGCTCGCGCGCGTGACCGCCTCAACTTCCGCCGGGCGCAGGCGCGAGCTGGATGCCAGCCTGGATCGCCTCGATCGAATCGCGGATGAGCGGGCGATCCGGCTCCATCCTGACGTGCCCCTGGCTCCGATCACCACCCTGCGGGTCGGGGGTCCCGCCGACCGGCTGGCCGAGCCCCGCACGGGCGACGAGCTGCTGGCGGTCCTGGACGCGGCTCGCGAGGCCGAGGTGGCGTGGTTGGTCGTGGGCAACGGCAGCAACCTGGTCGTCGCCGACCGGGGCGTTCGAGGGCTCGTCATCCGGAACCGGGCCCGCGCGGTCCGCGTGAATGGCAGCGTCCTGTCCGCGGATGCCGGTGCGCCGATGGCGCTGCTCGTGAAGCGCGCGACCGCCGCGGGATTGACCGGAGTGGAGTGGGGGATTGCGGTTCCCGGCACCCTGGGGGGCGCCGTCTGGGCCAACGCGGGCGCCCACGGTGGCGAGATGCAGCAGCGCGTGGCGCAGGTCGACGCCTGGGACTCCGAATCCGGCCGTCTCCAACGCCTGACCAACGCGGCCTGCCGCTTCGACTACCGCGAGTCGCGCTTCAAGCACGAACGCCTGGTCGTGGTGGAAGCCAGTCTCGAGCTCGCCCCAGACGCGCCGCAGGCGGTGGCGGCGCGGGTCGCCGAGCACCAGGCCCAGCGGGCCGCCACCCAGCCGCTGGCCGAGCAGAACGCGGGGAGCGTCTTCCGGAACCCGCCCGGGGACTTCGCCGGACGCCTGATCGAGGCCGCGGGGCTGAAGGGGGCACGGGAAGGCAGCGCATCGGTCAGCGAGCGGCACGCGAACTTCATCGTCACCCAGCGCACCGGACGCGCCGCCGACGTGCGACGCCTGGCCGACCGGGTCCGATCCACCGTGCTCGAGGCGAGCGGCGTGTCGCTGACGTACGAGATCGAGTTCGTCGGCGATTGGGAGCTGGACCGATGACCCGCCGGCTCAGGGTCGGGATCTTTGCCGGTGGCCGCTCAGCCGAGCACGAGGTGAGCATTGCGTCGGCCGAGTCGGTCCTGCGCGAGATCGACCGGGATCGGTATGAGCCATACCTCATCTACATCGATGCCGCTGGTGGTTGGCATCTGCCCGCCGGCCCCGCGCCAGAGCTGGGACCGGGCGAGAGCCTGGCCTTGCGCCTGGGTGCCGAGACGATCCCCGAGCACAGCGCGCGACTCGAATCGGGGGACGCGAGCCTGCCCGTGGTGGCCGACGCCCCGTCCGCGGTTCCTGCGCGCGCCGCGGTCCGGAACCTGGCCGAGGCCATCGACGTGGCCTTCCTGGCGGTCCATGGCCCGTTCGGCGAGGACGGGACGCTCCAGGGCTTCCTCGAGCTGGCCGGAATTCCGTATACCGGCGCCGGCGTGCTGGCCAGCGCGGTGGCCATGGACAAGGTCGTTTTCAAGGACCTCATGCGCGGCCACCAGCTTCCCGTGCTGGACTACACGTGGTTCTCGCTCTCCGCATGGCGCCGCGCGCCGCAGCAGGTCGTGGATGAGATCGTGGCCCGGATCGGCTCCCGCGCGGTGGTCAAGCCCGCTCGCCTGGGCAGCAGCGTGGGCATGAGCCTGGCGCATGACCCCGACGAGCTGCCGGCCGCCCTCGAGGAGGCATTCGGCTGGGATTCGAAGGTCATCGTCGAGGCCTACCTGCCCGGGGCCCGTGAGTTCGAGTGCGGCGTGCTGGGCAACGAGGACCCGATCGTCTTCGAGCCCGGCGAGGTCATCAGCCACCATGAGCTGTACGACTACGAGGCAAAGTACATCCCCGGCCTGGCCGATGTCGTCCCTCGCGCCGATGTCGCGCCGGAGCTGGCGGAACGGCTGCGCGGGCTGGCGCTTGCCGCCTACCGCGCGGTCGACGCGCGCGGCATGGCGCGCGTCGACTTCCTGGCCGTACCCGACGCGGTCTTCCTGTCCGAGATGAACACCATCCCCGGCTTCACGACCACCAGCATGTTCCCCAAGCAGGCTGAGCTGGCGGGGATCAGCTTCGCCGACCTCGTGGCGCGGCTCCTCGATCTGGCCCAGGAGGGCTCGGGCGAATGAGGTGGCAGCGTCTGTTCGAGCCCACCCGTCCGGTCGCCCGGCGCCGCCGTGGGCCGACCAGCCAGGCGGCGACCAGCGCGACCCCCAGCCGCACGAAGAGCCGGACGACGGGGCACAAGAACCCTGGGCGCGGGCGGCCGGATCGCGGAGCCCGGCCCCCGAAGTCCGTCCCGGCTCCGCGGCGGCGGCGACGCCGCATCAACTGGGCCCGGATCACCGCGCTGGCGCTGTCCCTGACCATGGTCGCGACCCTGGCGTGGCTGGCCGGCGGTCCGTTGCTCCGCGTTCGGTTGGTCAGCTACCACGGCGCCGGGTGGACATCGGACAGCGACCTGGACGCGCTGATGGCCCCCGTCATCGGTCGCAGCGCCCTGATGGTCGACGCGGCCGGCCTGGCCCTCGATCTGAGCGCGCTCCCCGGGGTCGAAGGGGCGAGCGTCGAAGTCGGCGTGCTCGGGTCGGCCCAGGTGACATTGGTCGAGGGCGGCGCCGTGGCGCTGTGGCGGACGAGCGCGGCGCAGCTCCTGCTGGCCGAGGACGGCACCGTGGTCGGCGTCCAGTCCCGGGAGGCGGTCCCCCGGGGCAGCCTCGTCGGCCTGCCCGTCATCGACGACCTGCGGGACGCCTCGCATGACCTCACGGTCGGTGACGAGCTGCCTTCCGGCGAGCTGGACGCGGCGCTGGCCCTGGCGGCGCTGACCGGTAGCCGCCTTGGTTCTCAGACCGCAGTCCTGACCCTGGCACTGGATCCGACCTACGGGTTTGTCCTGTCGTCGCCTCAGGCCGGCTGGCGGGCAGCGTTCGGCTACTACGGGCTCGATCCGCTCGAGACGCCTGACCGCATGGCCGCCCGGATCGCGTCCCAGGCCAGCGCCGTCCGGACCCTGTTCGCGGCGCACCCCGAGGCCGGCGTGGCGTGGGTCGATGCCCGCAACCCGGGAAAGGTATATTTCCGTGCCCGGGGCTGAGACTGCCGGCCGGACGGCGGCGGCACCCGCCCCGTCCAAGCATGGGGTCCTTGAACATCCGGATGTGGCTCCCCCTTATCGGGCTCGGGCTCGGCATTCTGCTCGGACTCACCCTCAACGTGAGCGTCAGCCCGGAACTGGCCCGCTACAGCGCAGTCGCCATCCTGGCCGGGCTGGACTCGATCCTGGGCGCGGTGCGCGCGGAGCTGGATGGCCAGTACGACAACCGGATCTTCCTGAGCGGGTTCGTGGCCAACACGGCCGTCGCGGTAGTGCTGACCTTCGTCGGTGATCGGCTCGGGATCGACCTGTACCTCGTGGCCCTGATCGCCTTCGGCCTCCGCATCTTCCAGAACGTGGCGCTCATTCGGCGCCACTTCCTGTAAGGTCGGCCGGCGTCCGAGCGGAGATTTCGTGGACAGAGAGACCGTCCTGGTCGGCATCGACCCTGGCAGCACCAAGGTGACCACCCTCATCGGCGAGGTCACCCCGGCCGGCGACGTGAACGTCGTCGGCTATGGGATCGCCCCCTCGATTGGCATCAAGAAGGGGATGGTCGCCAACATCGAGCAGACGGTGCAGTCCATTGCCACGTCGATCGAGAAGGCCGAGCGGCTGTCGGGCTACAAGATCGGTTCGGCCTTCGTGGCGGTCGGGGGTGGCCATATCTCGTCCCAGAACAGCCGGGGCGTGGTAGCGGTCAGCGGACATCGGCGCGAGGTCAGCAAGGAGGACGTCGCCCGGGCCACCGAGGCCGCCCGCGCGGTTCAGGTGCCGTCCAACCGGGAGATCCTGCATGTGATCCCGCGCGGCTACATCGTGGACGGACAGGAGGGCATCAAGGACCCGCTTGGGATGAGCGCGGTCCGGCTGGAGGTCGAGACCCACATCGTGGCCGGGGCCAGCACCTCGTTGCAGAACCTCACCAAGTGCGTCAGCTCGGCCGGGGTCCAGATTGACGAGCTGGTGATCGCCTCATTGGCCGCCGCCGAGGCGACGCTGAGCGACACCGAGAAGGAGCTGGGGGTCATCATCGCCGACGTCGGCGGCGGGACGACCGACATGGCCGTTTTCGTGGACGGGGCCGTCCACCATTCGGCGGTGATCCCGGTGGGCGGGATCCATGTCACCAACGACGTGGCGATCGGGCTGCGAACCAGTCTCAACCTGGCCGAGGACGTGAAGATCCGGCATGGCACCTCGAACGTGGCCGAGGTTCAGCCCGAGGAGCTGATCAACGTTGCGGTGATGGGCGACGGCGGGGGACAGACCCTCCAGCGTCGCAAGCTGAGCGAGATCATCGAGGCCCGCATGCGGGAGCTGTACGAGCTCATCCGGGAGGAGGTCGCACGGTCGGGACATGGCACCCCGCTTCCGGCGGGCCTGGTCCTGACTGGCGGCGGCGCGCGGCTGGCCGGCGTGGCCGAGCTGGCGCGCGACGTGCTCGAGATGCCGGTCCGGGTCGCCACCCCGCAGGGCGTGGGCGGCCTGATGGATCAGCTCGCGAACCCGGCCTTTTCGACCTCGCTGGGACTCCTGCTGTGGGGCGCCCGCAACGTGGGTGCCGAGCCGATCGGCTACACCACTCGCACGCCGATGAGCGCCGGTTTGAGCCGCGCCGGGACCTGGATCCGGAACCTGTTCCCCGGCTGAGCCCTTCCGTGTTGCGGCATGGCGATGTGGAGGGCGGAGGGCGTCATCCACCGCCCAACGCGAGGTTGTGGACAACTCGCCGCGAGGTTGTGGACAGATCGACTCTCCCTCGCATGGGACGGTCGGTAGAATCGGCCCAGGCCCGTTAACTCTGGGTTCGGACCCTTCCCGTGCCCGGCCATACCGCCTGCACCCAGGAGGATTCGCATGCCGCTCAGGTCCGACGCAGAGAACTTCGCCCTGATCAAGGTCATCGGCATCGGTGGCGGAGGAAGCAACGCCGTCAACCGCATGATCCGCGCCGAGATGATGGGCGTCGAGTTCATCGCCGTGAACACGGATGCCCAGGCGCTGCTCCAGAGCGACGCGCCGCACAAGATCCGCATCGGCGACAAGATCACCCGCGGCCTGGGGGCCGGCGCCGACCCGGCCATCGGCCAGCGCGCGGCGGAAGAGGACTCGGAGAAGATCTACGAGGCGCTCAAGGACGCCGACATGATCTTCATCACCGCCGGCATGGGCGGGGGCACGGGATCGGGCGCCGCGCCGGTGGTGGCCGAGATCGCCAAGGACCTCGGCGCCCTCACCGTGGCGGTCGTGACCAAGCCGTTCAGCTTCGAGGGCGTGCGCCGCAAGCTGGTGGCCGAGCAGTTCACAGAGGCCCTCAAGGACAAGGTCGACACCCTGATCACGATCCCCAACGACCGGCTGCGCGAGGTCGTGGACAAGAAGACCTCGATCCTCGACGCGTTCCGGGTGGTGGACGACGTCCTGCGCCAGGGCGTGCAGGGCATCAGCGACCTGATCATGGTGCCGGGCCTCATCAACCTGGACTTCGCGGACGTGAAGACGATCATGCGCGAGGCCGGGAGCAGCATGATGGGAATCGGCGTCGGAAGCGGCGAGAACCGCGCCGTGGAGGCGGCTCGGGCGGCGGTCATGAGCCCGCTGCTGGAGATCAACATCCAGGGCGCCCGCGGCATCCTGTTCAACGTCACCGGCGGCAGCGACCTCGGCCTGTTCGAGGTCAACGAGGCGGCCGAGGTGATCAAGGAGGCCGCCGATCCGGAGGCCAACATCATCTTCGGCACGGTCATCGACGACCGGATGCGGGACGAGGTCAAGGTGACGGTCATCGCCACCGGCTTCGATGGGACCCGCAAGCCGAAGCCCGGCCCGCGAGCCGCGGTCAGTGAGGCGGCCGTCGGTCTTGAATCGTCACTCGACGCGAAGAGCCGCGAGCTGCTGGCCGAGATCGAGCGCGAACGGGCCGAGCGATCGCCATTCGCCGTGACGCCGGCGTCCGATCCGCTGCCCGTCGAGCCCGAGCCGGCGGAGGTCAGCCGGTTGCGTGACCGTGAGCCGGTCCCGTCGCGTCCGACCTCACTCGAACGACCCGCGTACGGCGACACCGACCTCGACATCCCGAGCTTCCTGCGCCAGCCGAACCGCGAACGCGAGTAAGGCGGCTCGGCATGGACCGATGAGCCCCGGCTGCGGCCGGGGCTCGTTGCGTACCGGGACATGACCGATACCGATCCGCTGGTCGCTGCCATCGCCGAGCGCTGGGCCCACGTTCAGGCCCGCATCCATGCCGCCGCCGCGGACGCGGGCCGCGATCCGGCCCGCGTTCGGGTGGTGGCGGTCAGCAAAGGCTTCGGGATCGACGTCGTCCGCGCCGCGCGCCGCGCCGGACTGGAGCGGTTTGGGGAGAACCGAGTGCAGGAAGCCGAGGCCAAGGTCGTCTCCGTGCCCGACGTGGAGTGGCATCTCGTCGGCCACCTGCAGGCGAACAAGGCGCGGCGGGCGGTGGTCATGTTCCCGTGGCTCGGGGCCATCGATTCGGTGGCCCTGCTGGAACGAATTGACGCCCTCGCCGACGAGCTGCGCCTGCGGCCACGGGTCCTGCTCCAGGTCAACCTGACCGGATCGGCGTCCCAGCACGGTTTCGGGCTGAGCGCGCTCGGATCCGGAGGCAGCGACCGCGCGGGGCTGGCCCGGTCGATGGCCTCGATCCGGGCCGCGCGGGTTGAGGGCCTGATGGGGATCGGTCCCCTGACGAGCCGGGTCGACGCCTCTCGTGCGGCCTTCGCGCGGCTCCGCCAGCTCCGCGATGAGCTTGAGCAGGAGACGGCCCAACCTCTGCCCGAGCTCTCGATGGGCATGAGTGCGGACCTTGAATCCGCGGTGGCCGAAGGAGCGACCCTGGTCCGTGCCGGGACGGCGCTGTTCGGGGAGCGGCCGATCACCGACTGACCGCAATTCCGGGCGCGTTCAGGGCGCTGCTATTCTGGCCCGGTGGCAGGGGTCCTCATCACCTTCATCAAGCTGCTCAGCACCCTCCTCTGGGTGCTGATCCTGGCCCGGGTCCTCATCAGCTGGACCAATCCGCGAGGCGGCGGCCCGGTGACGGCGTTCGTGTACCAGTTCACCGAGCCGATCCTGGCGCCCATCCGCCGCCTGATCCCGCCCACGTCGGGGATCGACTGGTCGCCGCTGATCGCGATGTTGATCCTGTCCGTCGTCTCGCGCGTCGTCTACGCCCTCTGAGACGCGCCCTGTGGGAGCCGATCAGGGCGTCGCTATACTGGCCGTCCCCCGGTGGGCGATTAGCTCAGCTGGTTAGAGTGCACGGTTCACATCCGTGAGGTCACTGGTTCGAATCCAGTATCGCCCACCACCCCTACGCTGAGCCGCTGAGACCCGACCGATGCGGTCACTCCTCGCTCGTCTGCGCCGCGTCCGCATTCTCGAGCCGCTCGCCGAGCGCGACTTTGCCCTCCTGACCGTCGGCGCGTTCATCTCGCTGCTCGGCGACGGCTTCTTCTACGTCGCGCTGGCCTGGCAGGTGTACGAGATCAGCAACGTGCCCACCGCCCTGTCGCTCGTCGGCCTGGCGTGGACCCTTCCGCTCTTGTTCTTCGTCCTGATCGGCGGCGTGTTCAGTGACCGATACGACCGCCGCTGGCTGCTGATCGGCGCCGATCTGATTCGCGCCGCGGCGATTGGGACGCTCGGTCTGCTGTCCGTGTCCGGCGTACTCGAGCTGTGGCACGTGGTGGCCCTCATCGCGTTCGTCGGGCTGGGCGACGCCTTCTTCAACCCGGCCTCGACCGCCATCGTGCCCGACCTGCTTCCCGAGGAGCTGCTGCCGCAGGCCAACGCCCTGCAGGGATTGGTGCGCCCGCTGACCGTGCGCCTGGTCGGACCCGCGCTCGGCGGCCTGACGGTTGCGGTGGTTGGGCCCGGGACCGCGTTTCTCATCGACGGTGGCAGCTTCATCGTCTCGGCTGTATCGGTGGCGGCCATCGCGCCGCGGCCACGTCGAGAGGTGGTCAGTCACGGCGTGCGCCAGACCCTGGTCGAGATGCGCGAAGGCCTGGCATACGTCCGTGCCACGCCATGGATCTGGGCGACGCTCATCTCGGCGATGTTGGCCTTGCTGGTCTTCATCGGCCCCGAAGAGGTGCTGCTCCCATTCCTGGTCAAGAACCGGCTGGAGCTGGGGCCCGACGCCCTGGGCGCAATCTTCGCGGCGGGCGGGGTGGGGGCGGTGTTGATGGCCATCGTGGTCGGTCAGGTTGGGCTGCCGCGCCGGCGGGTGACCGCCATGTACGCGTCTTGGTCGGCTGGCGTGCTCCTCATCGCCGGATTCGGGCTCATGACCGAGCTCTGGCATGCGCTGCTCCTGTCGGCGGCCGGCGCGGCGCTGTTCGAGGTGGGGTCGATCATCTGGCTCACCATGCTCCAGCAGCTGGTGCCGCGCGAGCTGCTGGGGCGCGTCTCGAGCCTCGACTGGCTGGTCTCCATCGGCCTGGTGCCAGTCTCCTTTGCGCTCACGGGCCCGGTGGCCGGCGTGATCGGGGCCGAGGCCACGCTGGTCGTGGGCGGCGTGGTTGGCGCGATCCTCATGGGCGGGCTGCTCTTCTATCCCGGCGTGCGGGATCCCGAGCGGGAGCCGGCGCCGAGCGGGGTCGCCGACGCCACCCAACCAACGGCAACCTCTGGCGTCCGGGATCCCTGAGATGCGGGTCGCCATCTTCGGTGAGTCCTACCTGCCCCATCTTTCCGGGGTGACGGTCTCGACCGAGGCGCTGGCCCGCGGTCTGGGCGCCCTGGGCCACCAGGTCCTGCTCGTCGTGCCGAATCCGGGGTCAGGATCCGATCCGGGGACCGCGGGCGCGCCCGGGCCCGACCCCGAGACCGCATGGCTGCCGTCCTACCACCTGCCTCCGGCCCCGCCGGGCTACCGGATGCCGGTGCCGCTGCCCTCTGCCGCGCTGCGACGGGCGGTGGCGTTCGCGCCCGACGTCGTCCACGCCAACTCGCCGTTCACCTCGGGGATCATGGCCCGCGCGGTGGCCCGGCGTGCCGGCGCCCCGCTGGTGTTCACGCATCACACCCGCTTCGCCGACTACGGCCACTACCTGGGGCCTCTGGCCGGCGTCTCGAGCCGGGTGACCGATGCCTGGCTGGAGGCCTGGTGGGCCGGCTGTGCGGCGGTAGTGGCTCCGTCGGAAGATCTGGCTGTCGAGATCCGCGCCGCGCTCGGGCCTCGTCCACGCCCGCTGGTGCGGATGATCCCCACCGGCGTCGACGTGGCGGGCATCGCGGCATTGCCGGAGGGCCATCCGCGCCGGCTGGCCGGGTGGCCCCACGACAGCATCGTCCTGGTCAGCCTGGGGCGCGTGGCGCGGGAGAAGAGCCCCGAGGTGCTGGTCGACGCGTTTGTCCGAGCCGCCCGCCGGCGGCCGAGGCTCCGCTTGCTGTTCGTCGGCGGGGGACCCGCCGAGGACGCGCTCCACGCCCGCGCGGCCGAGGCCGGGATGTCAGGGCGGGTGCACATCACAGGCCTGCTGCCGCGGGACGAGGCCCTGGCCCTGGTGAAGGCCAGCGACCTGTTCGTCTTTGCCTCGCAGACCGAGACCCAGGGCCTGGTCCTGGCCGAGGCTCTCGCGGCCGGGCTGCCGGTGGTGGCCGTCGCGGGACCTGGGCTCGCGTCGACCATCCGGCCCGGCATCGATGGCGAATTGGTGCCTGCCGAACCAGGAGCCACCCGCGCTGAGCGTCTGGGGGTCGTCGCCGGCGCCCTGGCCGGGGATCGGCGGCGACAAGAACGCATGGCCGCCCAGGCCCGAGAGGGCGCGGCACGCTTTGACGCTCGCACCCGGGTGGCCGAGGTCGCCGGGCTCTATCTCGAGCTCCTGGCGGGCCGCCGATGACCGGGCTTGCGGCCGGGGAGGCGCCGACTACAATGCCGTGACATGCGTGCCCGCCTGTTCGGCCTCCAAGCCGTCATCCAATTCGAACCCTCCCGGCCGGCAGCGCGCCGCGACCGATTCGGTCTGACCCGCGTGACCACTGTCTACCACCGCCCACTCCGCGACCGGCGGACGACCGCCACCGTGCACGCGCTGCGCTGCCAGACCAGCCGGTACCGCTTTCCGGATCTTGGCCGCCTGGCCGCTCATCGGGCTCGCCGATCCCCGCTCCCGCTCGGCCTTCACCGCGCGCATCGCGCCTAGCGCCGCGCGTGGCCGTCAAGCGCAACGCGCGCGCCACTTCGGCTGGTGGCGTCGTCTATCGGCGCACGCCGGCCGGACCCGAGATCGTCCTGGCCCACCGCCGTTCCCCGGCCCTGTGGGCGCTGCCCAAGGGCACGCCGGCGCGCGGGGAGTCGCTCGAAGAGACGGCCTTGCGCGAGACGGCGGAGGAGTCCGGCCTGGCGGTGGAGATCGAGGAGCCCCTGGGCGCCATCAGCTACGTCTTCGTTCGCGGGTCCACCCGCTACTTCAAGACCGTCCACTTCTTCCTCATGTGCCCCGTCGGCGGTGACCTGGCCGATCACGACCACGAGTTCGACGACGTGCGCTGGGTCCCGTTGTCGGAGGCGCTGCGACTGATGAATTACCCCACCGAGCGGAGCGTGGTCGAGCTGGCCGAGCGCGCGCTGGCCGAGCGCGCGCTGGCCGCAGCCCAGGAATCGACCGCCCAGCCCGCCCGATGACCGCCGCCGATCTGCGGCGGACCCCGCTCGACGCGGTGCACCGGGCCCTAGGGGCTCGGATGGTCGCGTTCGCCGGCTATGAGATGCCGATCCGGTACACCTCCGAACTTAAGGAGCACCGCACCGTCCGCTCCGCGGTCGGCCTGTTCGACCTGTCCCACATGGGCGAGATCGGGCTGACCGGGCCCGACGCGCTGGCATTCGCCCGCTTCGCGCTGGTCAATGACCCCGGGACGTTGGAGCCGGGTCAGGCCCAGTACTCGATGCTGTGCGCCCCCGATGGCGGCGTCATCGACGACGTGATCGTGTACCGCACCGACCCCGGCTACCTAGTGGTCTGCAACGCGGCCAACCGCGACACCGTGGTGAGCCATCTCGCGGCACTCCGCGCCGGCGCGGAGCTCGACGTCGGAGTGGAGGATCGGTCCGACCGGACCGCGCTGATCGCCCCCCAGGGCCCCCGGGCCGCCGAGCTGTTGGCAGGCCTGACCGATGTCGACCTGGATACCATCGGGACGTATCGGTCCGCGCCCGGGCAGGTGGCGGACGTGCCGTGCCTGGTGGCCCGCACGGGCTACACCGGCGAGGACGGCTTCGAATTGTTCTGCGCGGCGCAGGACGCCCAGCGGCTGTGGGAGGCCGTCTTCCAGGCCGGTGGCCGCTTCGGCCTGCTGCCATGCGGACTGGCCAGTCGAGACACGCTGCGGCTGGAGGCCGGCATGCCGCTGTACGGTAACGAGCTCGGTCGCGACGTGAACCCGTATGAAGCCAACCTGGGCCGCGTGGTCAAGCTCGACAAGGGCGATTTCGTGGGCCGCGCGGCGCTGGCGGACATCGAGCGCGAGGGACCCCGCCGCCGCCTGGTGGGACTGGTCATGCAGGAGGAGGGGATCGCTCGACACGGGTATCCGGTGGTCGAGGCGGCGGGCACGCACCAACCTACCGACATCGGCGTCGTGACCAGCGGCAGCGTTTCGCCCACCCTCGGTCAGCGGATCGCGCTGGCGCTGGTCCGCAGCGACGCGGCCGAGATCGGCGGTGGCGTGGCGGTGATGATCCGCGGGCGACCCTGCCGGGCCGAGCAGGTAAAGTTGCCGTTCTATCGACGCCCGCGCCCCACTGAGGAACGGACCACTTGACGCTGCCCGACGACCGACGGTACTCGCGCGAGCACGAGTGGATCCGGCTCGAAGATGGGGAAGGCGTGATCGGGCTGACCCGGTTCGCGGCCGATGAGCTGGGCGACATCGTCTACGTCGAGCTGCCTGCCGCGGGCGCGACCCTCACCCAGTTCGCGAGCTTCGGCGTGGTCGAGTCGGTCAAGGCGGTGAGTGACCTGTTCGCGCCGGCCAGCGGCGCGGTCGTCGCCGTGAACGAGGAGCTTCGAACCCGACCCGAGTTGTTAAACAGCGATCCCCACGACGCGGGTTGGATCTGCCGGATCAAGGTCGCCGACCCAGCCGAGCTCGACGCCCTGCTGGAAGCGCCCGCCTACGCGGAGCTGGTCGGGAGCGAATGACCTACTCCCCGCACACGGACGCCGACCGAGTGGCCATGCTGGAGGCCATCGGGGTGGCGTCGGTGGACGACCTGTTCGCCGACATCCCCGAATCCGTGCGGGCCACCCGCTTCGACCTTCCGTCGCCCCTGACCGAGCAGGAGGTGCGGGCCGAGCTGTCGCGCCTGGCAGGGCGGAACCGGATCCCGGAGGTGTCGTTCCTCGGTGCGGGCGCGTATCGGCGCCTCATCCCGGCCGTCGTGGACGAGGTCGTCGGACGGGCCGAGTTCGCGACCGCCTACACGCCCTACCAGCCGGAGGTCAGCCAGGGGACGCTCCAGAGCATCTACGAATTCCAGTCCCTCGTCTGCGAGCTGACCGGGATGGAGGTCGCCAGCGCCAGCCACTACGATGGGGCGACGGCGACGGCCGAAGGGGCACTGATGGCATGCAGGCTCACCGGCCGGCATCGGGTGGCGGTCTCGCGGGCGGTCCATCCCCAGGTGCGCCGCGTGCTCGAGACCTACTGCTCGGGCCCCGGCGTGGAGGTGGTCGAGGTTCCGGCCGACCTGTCCGAAACCGGCTCCGGGCTCACCGACCTGGCCGCCGTCCGCAGCCTGGTCGGCGACGACGTCGCGTGCCTGGTCGTCCAGGAACCGAACTTCTTCGGCCTGCTCGAACCGATGCCTGAGCTGGCTGCGGCGGCCCATGCGGCGGGAGCGCTGGTCGTGACCCTGGTCGATCCCGTGAGCCTCGCCCTGCTCGAGGCTCCCGCCCGCTACGGCGCCGACATCGTGACTGCCGAGGGACAGCAACTGGGCATCCCGCTCGCGTTCGGCGGACCGTATCTGGGGCTCATGGCGGCGCGGATGAGCGCCGTTCGGCAGCTGCCCGGACGGTTGGTGGGCGCCACTCGGGACGCAGCCGGGCGCCGGGGATACGTGCTCACCCTGCAGGCCCGCGAGCAGCACATCCGTCGCGAAAAAGCCGCCAGCAACATCTGCACCAACCAGGCGCTGTGCGCCCTGGCCGCCACTGCGTACCTGTCGGCGGTCGGTCCCGAGGGCCTGCGGGAAGCTGCCGAGCGCTCGACGATCCAGGCCCGCCACCTGGTGGCCACGCTCGAGACGGCCGGCATCGCCGCCCGCCGGTTCACGGCGCCGTATTTCAGCGAGGTTGCGCTGCGCCTTGCCGATGCCGGCGCGCGACATGCCGAGCTTGTCGATCAGGGCATCCTGGCCGGCCTGGTGCTCGAGCCCGAGTACCCCGAGCTGCCCGACACGCTGCTCCTGGCCACGACCGAGCTGACGACCGACGAGGACATCCGGCGGCTGGCCGCCGCCCTGGGAGCCGCGTCGTGAGCGCCGTGGGAGAGCGGTCCACGACCGACGCCTCCGGCCGAGGAGCGGCGTTTCACTCCCCGCCGGCGGGGGAGGGGCTCCGGGTCGTGGAACCGACCCTGTTCGAGCGGTCCCGGCCGGGGCGGCGCGCCGTTCGATTCCCCGCTCCGTCTGACGCGGCTAGTACAGCGGCCGCCAGCCAGCCGCCGATCCCCGATGCCGCGCGCCGCACCGCACCCCTTCGCCTGCCGGAGGTCAGCGAGCTCGAGCTGGTTCGCCACTTCAACCGCCTGAGCCGGCTGAACCACGCCATCGACATTGACTTCTACCCGCTCGGGTCGTGCACCATGAAGTACAACCCCAAGCTGAACGAATGGGCGGCCCGCCTGCCGGGGCTGGCCGGCTCGCACCCGCTCGATCCTGGACCACTCAGCCAGGGCAGCCTGGAGCTCCAGTGGCTCCTGGCCGAGCTGCTGCGTGAGATCGGGGGCTTCGCCGCCATCAGCCTCCAGCCCGCGGCCGGTGCCCACGGCGAGCTGACCGGGATGCTCATGACCCGGGCGTTCCACCGGTCGCGCGGCGAGGGCGACCAGCGGCGGGTCGTCCTCGTGCCCGACAGCGCCCATGGCACCAATCCGGCCACCGCCAGCATGGTGGGCTTCACGACCCGAACCGTCCCGTCCAACGCCCGGGGCGGCATCGACCTCGACGCGCTGCGGGGCGCACTGGGGCCCGACACCGCGGCGCTCATGATCACCAATCCGAGCACGCTGGGGATCTTCGAGGACCAGATCGAAGACGTTCTGAGCGCGGTTCAGACGGCGGGTGCCATCGCCTACATGGACGGAGCCAACCTGAACGCGATCCTCGGCCGCTTCCGCGCCGGCGAGGCGGGATTCGACGTCATGCACTTCAACCTGCACAAGACGTTCAGCACGCCGCACGGAGGCGGGGGACCGGGAGCTGGACCCATCGGGGTCAGCCCGCGCCTGGCGCCCTTCCTGCCGGGGCCCCTCCCCCAGCTGGTCGATGGCGACCCGGCCACGGTGCTGGCCAATGCGTGGTCCGGCCGCTCGACGCCGGACGCCCGGTTCGCACTCGAGGCTCCTGGCGCGCGGCCAACAGCCATCGGGCAGGTCCGGACGTTCGGAGGCAACTTTGGCATGCACCTGCGTGCGTACGCGTACATCCGCGCCAACGGCGCGGCCGGCCTGCGCCAGGTCACCGAGGACGCGGTGCTGGCCGCCAACTACGTCCGGGTCCGGCTGGGCGACACGTACGAGCTGCCGTTCGACCGCATCTGCAAGCACGAGGTGGTCTTCAGCGCGCGGCGCCAGAAGCGCGAGCATGGTGTGAGCGCGCTCGACATCGCCAAGGCCATCCTGGACGAGGGCATCCACCCGCCGACCATCTACTTCCCCCTCATCGTCGAGGAGGCGCTTATGATCGAGCCCACCGAAACGGAGACGCGCGAGACGCTGGACCGATTCGTGACGATCATGCGGGACATCGCCGAGCGATCAGCGCGCGATCCGGAAACTGTTCGACAGTCGCCGCGCTTCACGCCCGTGGGCCGCCTGGACGAGGCCGCCGCGGCCCGCCAGCCCGACCTGGCGTGGCCCTTTCCGGAGGCCGATCGAACCGGGGCCACACTCAGCGGGTAGTATCTTCACCGATCCGGGCACTGAGCAGCACGGAGAGCGAGTGGTCGACCCACAGGTAATAAGTCTCGTCGAGCGGATGCAGTCGGGCGACCTGCAGGCGTTCGAGGAGTTCTTCCAGACCTACCAACGCCCGGTCTACCTGACCGCGATGGCGATCACGCGCGATCCGTTCCTGGCCGAGGAGATCCTCCAGGACTGCTTCGTCAAGGCCTATCGCGTCCGCCACCGCCTGCGGACCGATGTATCGCCGCTCCCCTGGCTGCAACGCGTGTGCACGAACCTGTGCTACAGCCGGCTCTCGCGGCGCCGCGCGCCCCTCGAGCCGCTGACGGACCTCATCGGCAACCTCGCGCCCGACCTGTCCGCCCGCCCCGACCAGGTCGTGGAGTCGCGAGAGATCGTGGACGTCCTGCAGCGCGGCATCGATGCCCTCCCGCCGAAACAGCAGACCGCGATCATCCTGTACTACCTGCACGGCTACAGCCTGGCGGAGGCGGCCGAGATCGCCGGCTGCCAGGTGGGCACCATGAAGTCCCGCATCCATTACGCCCTGCGCGCGTTGCGTGTGCTCCTGCCGGTCGAGCGCCGCGCTCCCCTGCCTCGCCGCGCCCGGCTGGCGGACGAGCGGAGGACCTGAGCGTGGACTGCCGGCGTGCTGCCCGCGAGCTGATCGAGTTCTTCCGCTTCGGCGAGCTCGACGCTCGCTCCGCGCCGCATCTCGAGCACCTCGAGGTGTGCCTGGCCTGCCGCCAGGAAGTCGGCCTGGACCGCGAACTGGTCATCCAGCTGCACCGCGCCCTGGCGGCGCGCATCGATGGTCACGCCCCCTCGCCCGACGCGTGGCTCGAGATCCGCCGCCGCGCTCTGGAGGAGGAGCCGCCGCGTTGGCGCCTGCGCTGGCGCCTGCGCCTGCAGCCCCTATCTCGCCTCGCCCTCGTTGGAGGTACCGCAATCGTCCTGCTCGCCCTCGTGGCGCCGGCCGGCCTGTCGCCCTTCCACGTCCAGCCCGAGCTCGTGTATCGCGAGCCGACCTGGCAGAACTTCGAGGAAGCGGCCTCTGGCGAGCTGGTGGATCCGTACGCTGGGCGCTGGTGGCTCAGGTATGCGACGCTGGCACCCTCTGCATTGGCCACTGGATCGCTGGCCACGGTGGACCCCTGGGAGCAGTTGGTGACACCGTCACGACGTTCGAGCGGGGCCGTCCATTGAACGTGCCCCGGCCCAGGGTGCCAGAAGCGCAACTCATGGGGAGCGCTGTCGCCTGAACCTCGGCGGGCTGGCGCGGGTAGTTCAAGTGGTACCGGGTGTCCGGATGTCGCCGTGCGCGTCGCGCACAATTCCTTGACGACCACGGTCGCCGCGGGCCATGATTGGTGGGCTTGCCGCGGGCGCCGCCCAACGGCGTGACGCCGGTGCGCCCCGGTCTTGCTATGCACGATTAGGGAGAGGAGGGCCAGCCGAGCGACGATCGCTGAACGTCGTCATGGCTTGAATGCTTCGAGCACATGGCGATCGAACCGAACGCCGCTATCCCGCGGCAAATTTCAATAGGCAAATTTCAATAGTCGCCGAAAAGGCGAAAGGAAATGTGTATGTGGTTCAAGAAGACCATGGGCGTCGCAATGGCGCTCATGCTTCTGCTGGCAGCTTGCCAGGCGTCCGCTTCAGTGTCGCCGGGCGAGAGCGGTGCACCGGCCAGTGAAGCGCCGGCCGTCCCGCAGGTTCTGCACACCGCCCTCGGCACCGAACCGCCGTCGCTCGATCCCAATGTGGCGACCGACAGCGAGTCGATCCAGGTGCTTCGATCAATCACCTATCCGCTGGTCTACTTCGACGTGGAACTGAACGTCGTTGATGGCATGGCGTCGTACGAGATCAGCGAAGACGGCCAGACCATCACCTTCACCCTGAAGGACGGCTACGCCTACAGCGATGGCCAGCCCATCGTTGCGGGTGATTTCGCCTACAGCTGGCGGCGCTTGATCGACCCCCGCACGGCATCGGAGTACGCGTACGTCCTCGACTACGTCGAGGGTGGCGTCGAGCTTCGAAACGCCGATCCTGAGGTCGATGACATCGACGCCATGCTCGAAGCATTCGGCGTAGAGGCACCGGACGAGAGCACGTTCATCGTTCACCTCGCCCAGCCGGCTGCGTTCTTCGTCTACGTCGCCACCATGTGGCTGACGGTCCCGCTTCGCGAGGACATGGTGTTCACCGAGGCCGAAGGCTACATTTCTTCGGGCCCGATGATGCTCACCGAGTGGAACCACAACGCGAACGTCGTCTTGGAGCCGAATCCGAACTGGGGAGGCGAGCTCGTGACTCTCGAGCGCATCGAGATGGCGGTCATCGCTGACCAGGCGGCGGCACTCGCGGCGTATGAAGCGGGTGACATCGACATCACCGCTCCTCCTGCGGCGGAGATCGCCCGCATCGAGGACGATCCCGAGCTGGCCCCGGATGTGTTCCGAGGCAACAACCTGGGGATCGAGTACTACGCCTTCGACCTCAAGGATCCGAATGGGCCATTCGCACGTTCGGCTCTGTTGCGGCGGGCGTTCCATGAGGCCGTCGACAAGGACTCCATGCTCCAGGTGGCGTTCGGAGGCGTCGGGCTCGTCGCGAATAGCGTCGTGCCGCCCGGCATGCCGGGCCACCAGGATGAGGTGTTCCTGCCGTTCGACCTCAAGCAGGCTCAGGCCGACTTCCAAGCCGGCTTGGACGAGCTCGGCCTCGCGTCGGCAGCCGACCTGCATCTGCAGATCGGTTACAACACCGGCAGCACTCACGAAAGCCGGGTCGAATTCCTGCAGCAGCAGTGGCGCGACGCCTTCGGTGTCGAAGTCGAGCCTGTTGGCATGGAGTTCGGCACCTACCTCGACCGGTTGAGCAGCGATCCGTTCGACATCTTCCGGCTTGGGTGGAGCGCGGACTTCCCGCACCCCCAGAACTTCCTCAACGACCTGTTGGGCTGCGGAAGCGGCAACAACAACAGCGGGTACTGCAACGAGGAAGCTCAGGCACTCATGGCCGAGGCGGCCGTGAGCCCGGCACTCGAGGACCAGGTTGCCCTGTACAACCAGGCCCAAGAGATCATGATGGCGGACTCGCCGATGATCACCCTCCGCTGGGGCTCGTTCTTCACCCTGGTCAAGCCGTGGGTCCAGAACCTGGGCATCACCCCGCTCGACTCGGATGCTGGCGAGCACTTCTATGCGTGGACGACCATCGCCCCGCATGACTAGCGCACGCTCCGTTTGAGTTGAACTGAACGTCGGGCGGGCCGGCCACCGGCCCGCCCGACGGCCACGGCAGCCGAGGACTATTCTTCGGAGGCCGTGGCCGTCGGGAAACAGACGGCAGAACGACAGGGAGGGGTAGACGTGCTCGCATACGTCGTCCGGCGGATGCTGTGGATCATCCCGGTCCTGTTCTTCGTGTCGGTCATCACCTTCTCTCTGATGCACGTCGTCCCGGGTGGCCCGTGGTCCCGCGAGAAGAAGCTTCCTGAGGCGACGGTCCGTCTCCTGAACGACAAGTACGGCCTGGATGAGCCGATCGTCGCCCAATACCTGAACTGGGTTGGTCCGCTCCACATCGAGGACGGCAGCGTGGCGTGCTGTGGCGGCATCCTGGCCGGCGACCTGGGTCCGTCGTACAAGTACATCGATCGGTCGGTCAACCAGATCATCGGGGATGGGATCCTGACCACGATGCAGCTCGGGCTCATGGCGTTCCTGCTGTCGGTGGTCATCGGCCTCCCGCTGGGCATCATCGCCGCCCTCGGGCACAACAGGCTGCCCGATTACGCGGCCACCTTCATCTCGGTGCTCGGCATCTCCACGCCAACCTTCGTGTCGTCGATGCTCCTCATCGTCGTCTTCGGCGTCGTCCTCGGCTGGCTGCCCGTCAACGCGTTGAAATGGGACTCTGACCCCACGGCCTGGATCATGCCCATCATTGCGCTCGCGCTGTTCCCGATCGCCCAGATCGCTCGCTACACGCGGGCGTCCATGCTCGAAGTGACCCGGCGTGACTACGTGCGCACCGCCCACAGCAAGGGTATCGGCCAGCGCACCATCGTCATCGTCCACATGGTGCGCAACGCACTGATCCCGGTCGTCACCATCCTGGGCCCCGTCCTCGCCTTCCTCATCACCGGCTCGTTCATCATCGAGTACATCTTCAGCGTGCCCGGCATCGGCCGCGAGTACGTCTCGAGCATCACCCAGCGCGACTACGGCCTGATCATGGCCCTGAGCATGTTCTACGCTGTCACCATCGCGGTACTGAACCTGGTCGTCGACGTCCTGTACGCCTACATCGACCCGCGGATCCGTTACAGCTAGATCCCCTACAGCTAGGAGCCGAGTCAGGCATGACCGAGCAGACGGGCGCGATTGAAGCTGGTCTGGCGCTCGAGCGAAGGAAGAGCACCGGGCTGTGGGGGGACGCGTTCCGTCGGCTGCTCCGCAACCGCCTCGCAATCGTGGGCGGACTCTTCGTCATATTTCTCGCCCTGACCGCCGCAATTGGGCCGATGGTCACGCCGTTTGATTACTTCGAACAGCACACCCAGGAGGTCATCTCCAATAACAATCGGCCCCTGACGCCGATGCAGGAGATCGAAGGCGGCGACCACGTTCATATCCTCGGCACCGACAACCTCGGCCGAGACATGCTGAGCCGCCTGATGGACGGGGCGCGGATCAGCATGATGGTGGCCCTCGTGGTGCAGGCGGTGGTGCTCTTCATCGGAATCCCGGTCGGCGCGGCGGCAGCCTGGTTCGGCGGCCGCATCGACACCTTCCTGATGCGCATCACCGACGTCGTGTACGCGTACCCGGACCTGCTGTTCATCATCCTGCTGGGGGTCGCGTTCCGCGAGACGTTCTTCGGCAAAGCGCTGGACGGCCTGCTGCTTGTCTTCGTGGCGATTGGCCTCACCAGCTGGGTCACCATGGCTCGGCTGGTCCGCGGCCAACTGCTGAGCCTCAAGGAGACCGAGTTCGTCGAGGCCGCCAAGGCGATCGGCGTGTCCGACCGACGCATCGTGACCAGGCATCTGCTGCCGAATGCGCTCGGTCCGATCATCGTGGCCGTCACGTTGGGCATCCCCACCGCCATCCTGGCCGAGGCTACCCTGGCGTTCATCGGGATCGGGGTCCAGGCGCCTCGCGCCAGCTGGGGCAGCCTGGTGGCCGACGGACAGGCCTACCTCCGGTCCTTCCCGCACATGGTGCTCTTCCCGGCCATCGCCATCGCACTGGCCCTCATCAGCTTCACCTTCCTGGGGGACGGCCTCCGCGACGCGCTCGACCCCAAGCTGAAGGGGAAGCAGTAGGTTGACCGTCAGCGACCCACAGGCCCCGCCCGGAGGCGCCGCCGTCACCGAGCTCCCCGACTCGATCGAGATCACGACCGAGGAGGGCCGGCGGCTCGCTGAACGGCTGGCCGACAACCGCCCGCACGCGCGCAAGCTGCTCGAGGTCCGGAACCTGTCGACCCAGTTCTTCACCGGCGAGGGGGTCGTCCACGCCGTGGACGAGGTCAGCTTCGACGTGGATTACGGCGAAACACTGGGGCTCGTCGGCGAGTCGGGTTGCGGGAAGAGCGTCACCGCGCTGTCCCTGGTTCGGCTCGTTCCCGACCCGCCGGGGCAGATTACCGATGGCCAGATCATCTTCGACGGCATCGACATCCTGAAGCTGTCACCCGCCGAGATGCGCCGCCTGCGCGGACGGAAGATCGGTTTCATCTTCCAGGACCCCATGACAAGCCTGAACCCGACCCTGCCCATCGGCTTCCAGATCTCCGAGTCGGCCCGCACCCACCTGGGCCTGTCGCGCAACGCCGCCGCGGATCGGGGGGTGGAGCTGCTGTCCAAGGTCGGCATCCCGCGCGCCCGCGATCGGATGGGCGACTACCCGCACCAGTTCTCGGGCGGGATGCGGCAGCGGGTCATGATCGCCATCGCCCTGGCATGCGATCCCATGCTGCTGCTGGCCGACGAGCCGACGACGGCCCTGGACGTGACCATCCAGGCTCAGATCCTGGACCTCATCCGCTCGCTCTCTGCCGAGTTCGGGACGGCCGTCATGCTGATCACTCACGACCTGGGCATCGCGGCCGGCATGTGCCACCGGGTCAACGTCATGTACGCAGGTCGGATCGTGGAGACCGGGGTGGTCGACGATGTCTTCGAGAAGGCGCGGCACCCGTACGCATGGGGCCTGCTGGACTCCCTCCCGCGGCTGACCGATACCCGAGCGGCGCGACTGCGCACGATCGAAGGCATGCCGCCCGACCTCATCAATCCGGGCGCGGAATGCCGGTTCGCCCCGCGCTGCCATTACGCCCAGGATCGCTGCCGGGCCGAGGAACCGGAGCTCACCCCGCGCGACGGTGAGGGCCATCAGGCCCGCTGCTTCGGGACCGAGCCGGGCGGATGGATCCCGTGACCGGCTCCGGAGACGGCAACGGGGCAGGGCCGCTGGTCGACGTCGACCATCTGAAGGTCTACTTCCCGATCTACGCCGGCCTGCTCCAGCGTCGCGCCGGGGACGTGCGCGCCGTGGACGACATCTCCTTCGCGATCAGCCGCGGCGAGACGTTCGGGCTGGTGGGGGAATCGGGATGTGGGAAGAGCACCACCGGGCGAGCGGTCATTCGACTCCGCAACCCGACCGCCGGCACTGTCAACTTCGACGGCCGCGACCTGATGAGCCTGTCCCGCGAGGAGCTGCGGCTCGCCCGTCGCCGGATGCAGATCATCTTCCAGGATCCATATTCGTCGCTGAACCCGCGGATGACGGTGTCGTCCATCATCGGCGAACCCCTGGACACCCATAACCTGGGCAGCAAGAGCTCGCGCCAGGACCGGGTGGCGGAGCTGCTGCAGCTGGTCGGGCTCAACCCGAACTACCGCAACCGCTATCCCCACGAGTTCTCCGGCGGCCAGCGCCAGCGGATCGGGGTTGCCCGCGCCCTGGCGGTCGAGCCGGAGTTCATCGTGTGCGACGAGCCGATCAGTGCGCTCGACGTCTCGATCCAGGCCCAGGTCCTCAACCTCCTGGTCGAGCTCCGGGAACGCTTCGGTCTGACCTACCTGTTCATTGCCCACGACCTGTCGGTGGTGCGCCACATCAGCGACCGGGTCGGCGTCATGTACCTGGGCAAGCTGGTGGAGGTAGGCCCGCCGGACATCCTGTACGCCGGTCCCGGGCACCCGTACACCCGCGCCCTGTTGTCCGCGGTCCCGATCCCCGATCCCAAGACCGAGCGCAAGCGCAAGCGGGTCATCCTCACCGGTGATGTGCCCTCCCCGGTCAATCCGCCGCCCGGATGCCGGTTCCACACCCGGTGCTGGTTGTATGAAAGCCTGGGGCGACCCGATGTGTGTCGAACCGAGGAGCCGGCGCTGCTCCAGGTCCGGCCCGAGCACTTTGCCGCGTGTCATTTCGCGGAGGACGCCCTGAAAAGCGACATCGGGGTGGCCCACCTGCCTGAGACGGCGGAGCCCGCGGCGCCCGCCGCGGCCGCCGCAACCGCGTAAAGGAGGGGAGCGACCGGTCGCCGCGGATATGGCGGGCTGATATGCTGATGCGACTTGGCTGGCCCTCAGGCCGGCCCATCGCCCACACCCTGTCGGATCAAACGAGGAAGCGGAGGGTTACCCGGATGCGCAAAGTCTTCCCCCTGTTCGTAGTGCTCGGCCTGGTGCTGGCTGCCTGTCAGCCAACCGCATCGGAGTCGCCGGCGGCGAGCGAGGGTGCCGCCGAGAGCGCGGCGCCCTTCTCGGCGATTTCGTACCCCGAGGGCGGTCCGGCGGACTGCGACTACGGCGGCGAGTTCTCCGAGATCAAGGCCGTCGACGAGCTGACGGTCGAATTCACCCTGTGTTACCCAGACCCGGCCTTCCTGTCCAAGATCGCGTTCACCGCATTTGCGATCGCCGACACGGCCGATCTCGAGAACAACATGGAGAACCACCTGATCCTGGCCGCCCCGAATGGCACCGGGCCCTACGCCCTGGCCCAGTGGCAGCGCGGCATCCAGCTGGTCCTCGATAAGAATCCCGACTACTGGGGCGAGAACGTTGGCGCCGACCAGCTCGTCTTCCGCTGGACCACCGAGTCGGCCGCGCGCCTGCTCGAGCTGCAGGCGGGAACGGTGGACGGCATCGACAACCCCGCACCCAACGACTTTGACACGATTCGGAACGATGCCAATCTGCAGCTCATCGAGCGCGACGCGCTGAACACGTTCTACGTCGGCTTCAATGAGAACTTCGAGCCGTTCGACGATGTCCGCGTCCGCCAGGCGCTGGCGATGGGCATCGACCGGCAGCGCATCGTGGACCAGTATTACCCGCCGGGCTCGGAGGCCGCGTCGCACTTCACGCCGTGCTCCATTCCGCTCGGCTGTGAGGGTGATGAGTGGTACGAGTTCGACGTTGCAGGAGCCCAGGCGCTGCTGGCCGAGGCCGGCCTAACCAATGGCTTCTCGACGGTTCTGAACTACCGCGACGTGGTCCGGGGCTACCTGCCAGATCCAAACGTCGTGGCCGTGGACCTCCAGGAACAGCTCAAGGCAAACCTGAACATCGACATCACGATCGAGGTCCAGGAGTCGGGGACGTTCCTCGACAACGCGACGGCGGGTGCGCTGAGCGGGCTGTACCTGCTCGGCTGGGGCGCCGACTACCCCGATCCCACCAACTTCCTGGACTACCACTTCAACAACGACGCCAACCACCAGTTCGGGGACACGTTCCCGGCGGTGACCGAGCCGCTCACCACGGCCGCCACCACGCTGGACACGGAAGTGCGTCGCGCCTCTTACGTGGAGGCCAACAACGCCATCCGTGAGAACGTCCCCATGGTTCCCATCTCCCACGGAGCCTCGGCCACCGCCTGGCTGGCGGATGTCACCGGAGCCCATGCGTCGCCGCTCGGCAACGAGTCGTTCGCGCACGTCACGCCGGGCGACCGCGCCCAGATGGTCTGGATGCAGAACGCCGAGCCCATCGCGCTGTACTGCGCGGATGAGACGGACGGAGAGACCCTCCGCCTGTGCGAACAGGTGAATGAGCCGCTGTACCAGTACGAGGTCGGCGGCGTGGCCCCGATCCCGGCCCTGGCGGAGGAGTGCGTCGGCAACGCGGACGCGACTTCGTTCACCTGCAACCTGCGCTCCGGCGTGACGTTCCACAATGGCGCTCGCTTCGACGCCAACGACGTGGTCCTGTCGTACGCAGTGCAGTGGGACATGGCGCATCCACTCCATATCGGGCGCACCGGGTCGTTCGAGTACTGGGCCGGGTTGTTCGCCGGGTTCCTGAACGTTCCGGCGGAGGAGTAACCGAAAAGCCATCGGCGGGCGCGAGCCCGCAGACGAAACGTCGCAACGGGCGCCACCTCCGGGTGGCGTCCGTTGCTATTCCCCGCCTCGGGACAGCGCACTACACTCGGCGCCAATGCTCCAGTTCATCGCCCGCCGCCTGCTCCTGACCATTCCGGTCCTGGCCGGCGTCATCTTCGTGGTGTTCGCCATCGCGCGGCTGCTGCCGGGCGACCCGTGCTTCGTCGCCCTGGGGCAACGCGCCACGGTAGAGGCGTGCGACGCGTTCCGTGATCGGTACGGCCTCGACGAGCCGATCCCGGTCCAGTTCGGCATATTCGTCGGCGACCTGGTCTCGGGTGACCTGGGCACCTCGATCGCCTACGGGCGACCGATCTCCGAGATCCTGGTCGAGCGGATGCCAGTCACGATCGAGCTGACCCTGTTCGCGCTGACGATTGCGACCGTGGTGGGGATCGGTCTGGGGGTGGCCTCGGCGGCCCGTCGCAACTCGAAGGTCGACGTGGGGACCATGATGTTCGCCAACTTCGGGGTCTCGATCCCGGTCTTCGTGCTTGGCCTGATCCTGATCTTCTTCTTTGCGGTGGTCCTGAAGGACACGCCGCTCGCGCTGCCCCCCAGCGGGCGGCTGTCGGCGGGCGTGATCATCGTGCCCCTGGCCGAGGCCTGGGGCATGGCCGATCTCGAGGGTCCGCTGCGTGTCCTGGTCGACTTCGTCGGCAACATGTACCTCATCAGCACCCTCATCACTGGTCAATGGGGGGCCTTCGGCGATGCGGTGGTCCACCTCATCCTGCCCGCCATCGCGCTGGCCACCATCCCGCTGGCCCTCATCGCGCGCATGACCCGGTCCAGCCTGCTCGAGGTCCTCGGGCAGGACTACATCCGGACGGCCCGGGCCAAGGGGGTCATCGAGCGACGGGTGGTCCTGCGCCACGCGCTGCGGAACGCGATCCTGCCGGTCGTGACCGTGATCGGTCTGACCCTGGGCGCCCTGCTCAGCGGCGCAGTCCTGACCGAGACCATCTTCGGGCTGACCGGAATCGGCCTGACCATCACCCAGTCGATCCTCGGTCGGGACTACCCGGTCATCCAGGCCGTCACCCTGATCACGGCCATCCTCTACCTGACCGTGAACCTGGCGGTGGACGTGTCGTACGCGTTCCTTGATCCGCGGATCCGCCTCGAATGAAATCGCCTGATCCGGTCCCGGTCGCCCTGGACTCGCTTGGCGAGCAGGCCGTTGCGACCCTGTCTGTCGCGGAAGCTGAGGCCCTCACCGCGCGGCCCGGCAACCTGTGGCGGGACACGGTGCAGAGCATCCTCCGCCAGCGTTCGGCCCAGGTCGGACTGATCCTGCTCACCCTGCTGGTCGGGACTGCCGCCCTGGCGCCGCTCATCGCGCCGTACAACCCCGATGCGGCGGTTGGGATCGAGCAGGGGTTGACCACCGAGCAGAAAGGCCCGTGCGTCCACCTCCTCGGCTGTCCCGAAGCTCGACCCGAGCACTACTTCGGGGTCGACCGCAACGGGCGCGACGTCTTCAGCCGAGTCGTGTTCGGGGCCCGCGTATCGCTGTACGTGGGCGTGCTGACGGTCGGCTTCGCGATCGTCATCGGTTCGGTCATCGGGGCCCTGGCGGCCTTCCTGGGCGGCGGCGTGGACAACGTCCTGATGCGGATCATGGACGTGTTCCTCGTCTTCCCTGCCCTCGTGCTGGCCATCGCCATCGTCACGGTCCTGGGAGCCGGCCTGATCAATGCCCAGATCGCCATCGGGGTGGTGGCCATCCCGGTCTATGCACGCGTCATGCGCGCCTCGGTCCTGTCGGTCCGGGAGCGCGATTTCGTCACCGCCTCGCGCGCCCTGGGCGAGTCGGGGCGCGGGATCCTGTTCCGGCGCATCTTCCCGAACGCGTTGACGCCGCTGATCGTGGCCGGCACGCTGGGAATCGCCGGCGCCATCCTGGAGGTGGCCGCCCTGTCGTTCCTCGGCCTTGGCGCGCAGCCGCCGCTTGCCGAGTGGGGCTCGATGATCGCCCTCGACCGCAACCAGCTGTTCAACGCGCCATGGCTCATCCTGGCCCCCGGGATGGCGCTCACCATCAGCGTCCTTGGCTTCAACCTGTTTGGCGACGGCCTGCGCGACGCGCTCGACCCGCGCCTGAACCGATGAGCGTGGCCGAGATCGCGGACATCCCGCGACGGGTCGGTCGCCACGGCGATCGCCTGCTCGAGGTTCGCGGGCTCCAGACCTCGTTCCATACCCGCGACGGCGTGGTGCGGGCGGTGACGGGGGTCGACTTCCACGTCGATCGCGGCGAGATCCTGGGACTGGTCGGCGAGTCCGGCTGCGGCAAGACCGTCACCGCGCTCTCGATTCTGGGCCTCATTGCGGCCCCGGGGCGGATCGAGGCCGGCCAGATCGTGTTTGACAACCAGGACCTGTTGACCATCGCCCCGAACCAGTTGCGGAAGCTGCGCGGTGAGCGGATCAGCATGATCTTCCAGCAGCCGCAGAGCAGCCTGAACCCGGTCTACGACGTGGGTCGCCAGATCGCCGAGGTGCTCGAGATCCACAAGGGGATGAAGACCAAGACCGCCCGCACGCGGGCCGGCGAGCTGCTGCGCATGGTCGGGATCCCGGACCCCGAGCGACGACTGGAGGCCTACCCCCATTCGCTGTCGGGTGGCATGGCCCAACGGGTCATGATCGCCATGGCGCTGGCCTGCGAGCCGGAGCTGCTGATCGCAGACGAGCCCACCACGGCCCTGGACGTGACGATCCAGGCTCAGATCCTGGACCTCATGCGCGCGCTCCAGGCCGATACCGGTACGGCCATCATCCTCATCACCCACGACCTGGGAGTGGTGGCGGAAATGTGCGACCGGGTGGCGGTCATGTACGCCGGGGAGATCGTCGAGCAGGCCGACACCGCCACCCTGTTCTTCGATCCCAAGCATCCCTATACGCGGGGTCTCATTGGCTCGGTCCCCACCCTGGGCGACGTGCGTGACGAGCTGATGACCATCCCGGGCTCGGTCCCGAACCTGATCGACCTCCCGGCCGCATGCCGCTTCGCTCCCCGCTGCGTGCCACGGGTGGCACAGCAGGTCGCGCACAGCGAAACCGAGCATCCGGAGCTGCGCCCGGTCGGTGGCGCGGCCGCGGGACATGACGTGCGGTGCTGGATCTACCACCACCTTGACGGCGCCCAGATCGAGGGGGCGCGCGTCCTGTGACCGGCCCAGCGGCCATGAACGGGGCGTTGGTCCAGGTCGAGCACCTGTCGGAGTTCTTCCCCCTGCGTGGCGGCCTCCTCCAGCGCAAGGTGGGGGACGTGAAGGCGGTCGACGACGTCAGCTTCGAGATTCAACGCGGCGAAACACTGGGCCTGGTGGGGGAGTCGGGCTGCGGCAAGACCACGGTGGGTCGGACCCTGCTGCGGCTGATCGAGCCCACCGGCGGTCGGATCGTGTTCGACGGAACGGACATCACCGACCTGAAGGGCAGCGACCTGAAACCGTACCGACGCCGGATGCAGATCGTGTTCCAGGACCCGTATGCGTCCCTCGACCCCCGGTCGCCTATCGCGAGCGCCATCGGGGAGGGGCTCCGCATCCACGGCATCGGGAACGCAAGAGAGCGGGCCGACAAGGTCGCCCGCATGATGGAGCTGGTTGGCCTCCAGCCCTACCACGCCCGGCGCTACCCGCACGAGTTCTCGGGCGGTCAGCGGCAGCGGATCGGGATCGCGCGGGCCCTGGTCCTGGAGCCGGACCTGCTGGTCTGTGACGAGCCGGTCAGCGCCCTGGACGTCAGCATCCAGGCCCAGGTCTTGAACCTGCTCCGCGACCTCCAGCGCCGCCTGAGCCTGACGTACCTGTTCATCGCCCACAACATGGGCGTGGTCGAGCACATCAGCGATCGGGTGGCGGTCATGTACCTCGGCGCCCTGGTCGAGGTCGCCGGCTCGGTGGACATCTATCGCGTGCCGGTCCATCCCTACACCATCGCGTTGCTGTCGGCGGTGCCGGTGGCCCGACCGGCGGATCGCGCCACGCGGCGGCGGATCATCCTGCGCGGGGACGTCCCGTCGCCGGTCAACCCCCCGTCGGGGTGCCGATTCCATACCCGCTGCTGGCTGCGGACCCAGCTCGGCAACCCCGATCGCTGCGCCACCGAGCGACCCGAGCTGCGGACCGTCGGCGGCGGCCATCAGGTCGCTTGCCACTACGCCGAGGAGCTGCTCGAACCGACCAACCGTCAGCGGCGGATCGCGGCCGCCGCCGCCGGGAGCTCGGGCCTGGCCTCGGCCGAGGCGGCCGACGAAGCGGCGCCCGTCCCGACCGAGGCGCCGGTCGGCTAGGCTTGGCGACGTGGAGGTCCGCGTCGCCCTGGCCCAGGTGGCACCCCACCTTGGTGAGGTGGCGGCCAACCTCGAGATGGCCGCGGAGCGGGCCCGGGCCGCGGCGGCCGAGGGCGCGGACCTGGTCGTGTTCCCGGAGCTGGCGCTCACCGGGTACCTGCTGAGCGATCTCGTCCCCGAGGTGGCCATGCCAGCCAGCGACCCGCGTCTGGCCGCCGTGTCGCGCGAAACACCCGGAATACTGGTGGCCATCGGCTTCGTGGAGGAGACGGCTGAGCATCGGTATGCCAACACTGCCGCCCTCCTGCGCGACGGCGAGCTGGTGGGGCTCCACCGCAAGGTCTACCAGCCCACCTACGGGATGTTCGACGAGGGCCGCTTCACCCGCCCCGGCGACCGGATCCGGACCACCGAAGTCGGCGAGCCGCTGGGTCGGGTGGGCATCAGCATCTGCGAGGACTTCTGGCACCCGTCGCTGCCCCTGCTCCAGGCCCAGGACGGAGCCGCACTCCTCATCAACCTGGCGGCCGGCCCCGCTCGCGCCCCGGGGAGTGCCGCCGGCCTGGCGGCCATCGCCGGCTGGCACAAGATGCAGGAGACGTACGCCCTGCTGGGAACGGTGGCGGTCGCATTCTGCAACCGGGTCGGCAACGAGGAGGGGCTGACCTTCTGGGGCGGCTCACGGCTGATCGGCCCCGGCGGGGGAGTGCTGGCCGAGGCTCCGCTGTACGAGGAGGCGCTGGTGGTCGGCAGTTTCGACACAGACGACCTGCGGATGCAGCGCTACCAGCTCCCCATCCTGGCCGACGAGCGGCTGGAGCTGACCCGTCGCGAGTTGGACCGCATCATCGCCGATCGTGCCGGTCTCGAAGCGCCGGCCGAGGCCGCCGCAGAGGGATGAGCCCGGCGTCCGCGCCCGAGACGGCGCCGCTCCCACAGATTGACGCCCCCCAGGTCGTATCGGTCATCATCGGTTTCATCCGGCGCCAGCTCGAGCAGACCGGCTTCGGGCGCCTGGTGGTCGGGGTCTCGGGTGGGGTGGACAGCGCCACGGTCGCCCACCTGGCCGTCCGGGCGCTGGGCCCGGCCAATGTCTTGGCGGTCCGGATGCCATTTCGCAGCAGCGCTGCCGAATCAGAGACCGATGCGCTGCGCGTGGTCGAGGGCCTGGGCTGCGACTCACAGCGGGTGGACATCACGCCCATGGCCGAACCGATGCTGACCCTGATCGGTGACGGCGACGAGGCCGACGTCCGCGTCCGGCGCGGGAACGTCCTGGCCCGCCTGCGGATGATGGTCCTGTACGACCGCTCGGCCGCGTTCGACGCCCTGGTGTGCGGGACCTCGAACAAGACCGAGGCCCTGCTCGGGTACGGGACCCTGCACGGCGACATGGCGGCTGCCATCCAGCCCATCGGCGACCTGTACAAGAGCCAGCTGCGGGCCGTGGCGACCGAGCTGGGCGTGGCGCCTGAGATCGTCGCCAAGCCGCCATCGGCCGATCTGTGGCCGGGACAGACCGATGAGGGTGAGCTGGGCGCCACGTACGACGACCTGGACCGCATCCTGTACGCCCTGGTGGACCGTCGCTGGACCGTGGAGCGCTGCGTAGGTGCGGGCCTGGACGAGGCGCTCGTACGTTGGACTGCCGAGCGGGTCGCGCGATACGAGTTCAAGCGTCAGACGCCGCCGGTGGCCAAGGTCAGCCTCCGCACGCCGGGGATCGATCACCTCTACCCGCGCCGGCGCCCCGGTTCGCGACGCCGGGCCTGAGCCGGATGGCCGGACGGCTGCTGGTCGTCGGGACGCCGATCGGCAATCTCGGAGATCTATCGCCGCGGGCGGCCGACGCCCTGCGCGAGGCCGACCTGGTGGTCGCCGAGGACACCCGGGTCGCGGCCCGGCTGCTGCAATTCATCGGGGCGCGGCGGCCCACCCTGTCGTTCACCGAGCACAACGCCGCACAGCGGCTGCCGGTGCTGCTGGGCCGCCTCGCGGCGGGCGAGACCATTGCTCTCACGACCGACGCGGGCATGCCGGCCGTCTCCGATCCGGGGGCGGGGCTGGTGGCTGCCGCCCGCGCCGCGGGCCACGCCATCGAGGTGGTCCCCGGGCCATCGGCCGTGACCGCCGCGCTGGCCGTGGCGGGAGTGGCAGGCGTGGCGGGGAGCGGATTCGTATTCGGCGGCTTCCTGCCCGCCCGGCCGGTGGCCGCCCGCCGCGCGGCGCTCGAACGCCTGGCCGGTGCGGCGGGCAGCCTGGGATTGCCCCTGATCCTGTTCGAGGCTCCGCACCGGGTAAGCCGATTGCTGGCCGAGCTCGAGGCATTAACCGATGCCCATCCCGACCTTCGGGTCGCCGCCGGCCGGGAGCTGACCAAGCTCCACGAAGAGGTGGTCGTCGGCTCGCCGGCGGAGGTGGCCTCTGTCCTGGCCGCGCCGCGCGGCGAATTCACCCTGGTCATCTCGGGCCTCACAGCCCCGGTGCTCGCCGCCGGCCCGGACCTGGGGGCCATCACCGCGGCCGCGCGTCGCGCCGGGCTGTCTGACCGCGCCACGGCTGACCTCCTGCGCGCCGCGGGCGTACCCCGTCGTGAAGCGTATCGGTCTGCCCAGGCGGCCGGTAAGCCGCCCGTCAGCCGTCGGTAAGGACCTCCGTCTTAGCTTCTCCCTGCCGCCCACTCGCCGGGTGAGCCGATAAGCCCTGCCGGGCTGGAGGAGAACTTCCCATGAACAAGGTGCTGCTGGTTGGACGGCTGACCCGCGACCCGGAGTTGCGGACGCTGCCCAGCGGGAAACACGTCGCCACCTTCACCATCGCCACCAACGAGTACCGTGGGACCGGCGCCGAGGAGCGGACCGAGTATCACGCCATCGTGGCCTGGGACCGCCTCGCCGAGATCTGCGGCCAGTTCTTGGGCAAGGGGCAGCTGGTCGACCTCGAGGGGCGTCTGCAGACCCGTCAGTGGGACGACGACGCGGGAAAGCGCCATTGGAAGACCGAGGTCGTGACCAACTCGCTCGAGATGCTTTCTGGCCGCGGCAAGAAGGAATACGCCAAGGAGGCGGAGGCCGCCGAGGACGCCGCGAGCGTCACCAACGGCGCCGCCGAGGAGCCTTTGGAGGCCGTGGTCGCCATGTAGGCCGCGTGTCGAGGGCTCCAGACCGATCTGGCTAGGGCGTCCCCGGCGGCGGGGGCGGATAATGGCCTCAGCCGGCGGCGACCCCGCCGCACGGGTTCTTGTGTCGGACTCCCTGGCCATGTAGACCTACCGGGCATGGCACCGCGAGCGGTGCTGAGCGGGGAAGCGACCGTACTTCGCAGTGGAAGGGCCATTCATGGTAAGAGACGAAACCAGCGTCACGATCAACCGGCCTATCGAGGATGTCTTCGCGGTGCTGAGCAACCCCGAGACCGGCCCGAAGTGGTCCTCGATCGCGATCGAGGAGAAATGGACTTCGCCTGAGCCGCATGGGGTGGGCTCGACGTTTCGGTCCGCCGGCAAGATTCTCGGCAGGCGCATCGAGGCCGACCATGAGGTCACCGTATTCGAGCCGAACCACAGAGTCGCGATGAAGACCGAGTCCGGACCAACGGCTGGCCGGCTCTTGATGACTTTCGAGCAGGTCGAAGGCGGCACAAAGGTCGTGTTTGACGCGGAGTTTGAGGCACGCGGACTCGTCAAGCTGGCCAAGCCGCTCTGGATGAACCTTGGCAGGCGGCGGTGGAACCGCGATCTCGCCACCCTGAAGGGCCTGATGGAAGCGGGCAGGTTGTAAGCGCACTGCACCTCTAACGACTTGTGCGGTCGACGTCGAGGACTGGCGGGTGATAGCGGTCGACGGCGATCTGCATGGCCGCCTACGCGCGACGTTGATAGCCCAGCGGGCGGCGTTGCTGCGGGTGGCGTTGCGACGGTAGCGTGCAGGCGACCCCGGCCTCACCCTCAGATCAGGCTTGGGATAAACCTGACATTGGCGTAAGCGCCACTGGAAAACTGAGGTCGTGGCGAACTCGCTCGAGATGCTGTCCGGGCGGGGCAAGTAGGAATACGCCAAGGAGGACCGAGCCGCCGAGGAGCCTCTCGAGGCCGTGGTCGCCATGTAGGCCGCGTGTCGAGGGCTCGAGACCGATCTGGTTAGTCCGTCCCCGGCGGCGGGGACGGATAATGGCCTCAGCCGGCGGCGACCCCGCCGAACGGGAAGGAGAGGCCGATCCATGAATCGATTGTCCAGAATCGCCCTAGCAGCCAGTCTCAGCCTCGGGATGCTGAGCATGCCCACGATGGCGCTGGCCGCCACGGACGTAACCTATGCGCTGAGGGGCAGCGAGATCGCGGCGACCGAATTCACCGGTGTTTTCGTGGGCGTCGCGGTCGCGACCGATGACTACGGAACCTGGCAGGCGACCATCGACCACGATTCGGTGCCCACGAAAAAGAACAAGAGCGCCGAGGTCACCGGCGGCAGCTTTGCCTTCGACGGGGAACTCCGCGACCTGGCGGGAACATTCGACCCCGGCGGCTCAATTACGCTGGAGACGGACGTCCAACCCTGCGGCAAACAGACCTACCGCGTGGTCGGAGACCTGACCCTCACCGGGCCAACTGCGGGCACCGCGGACTTTGAGGCGGTCGTGACCCACCACCGGATCTTCCTGTGGGGGCACTGCATCACCTACGCCGCGACCGTCAAGGGGAGCGTCACCTTCCACCTGACGACGTGACGCCCCTCGGTCCCGAACGATGACGTTCCAAGGCTAACGCAGCCTGGGCAGGCGGCCTGTAGGAGCCGCTGGAAGCGCTTGGAAGCGTCCGAGCCCGACATCGGCGTCCAGAAAGGTCGACGTAAGGACGTAGTCGCCTTCCTGCCCGCGAGAGCCGGCCCACAAGCGGTGCTTGAGCTGGTGGCGCCGCTGTTGGCGCAGTGGTCGATGGTGAGCTGCGCGTGGCGCTGACGCGGGGGCGACGGCGGAACGGGCAGGGTTCCTGCGCATCGGCACTCAGCGAATGACCGACAGACCTTCCGACCACGACCGCCTTCTCGAGCGTTCGACCCCTGCACCACCACTGCACGGCTCGGTGCGTTCCGCCGACGGAGCTAAGACATAGAGCAGATAACTCCCGTACCGCTCAACTTCATCGGCGAGTGCTCGGAGGGTGTCAGTGGAAGGTCCAAGGCGCCACCGCTCGTTCTCGTGGACGACCGCGAGATCGGCGTCGCAGAGTCGCGCCAGCAGGTCGGCCTGCGCCCGACGACTCGCCAGCACACTGCTCCAGTCGTGCTCCTCGCCCCGAACGACGGCTTGAAGCATCTCCACGGGCCTTCGACCGGCGAGCTCGAGGCCGAGGAAGACGAGGTGGCCATAGGGGTCGACGAGGTACCCGAACGCGCCGCGGCTCGGCTCGCGGCCGGCAAGGAACGCCACGCGCGCGTCCAGGACGAGCACCTGGGCCTCGGGCGGCACCGCCTCTCGGATGTACCGGCTCATCCTCACGTACTCGGGAACGTAGCCGCCCGCGATCCGGCTCCACGACGGGAGCTGCTGAGCGGCCACAGCGACAAGCACGAGGATCAACGCTGGGACCTCCCAGCGCCGGATCAGTGCAGACACGGGTCGGACGCTCTTGAGCCACAGCGGTATGAGGCCAACGCCAGCCGCGAGAAGCGCCAGGGGAGCCAGGAGATGGAGCTGGTACTGCGGTAGGACGTGTCGGGTCGACGTGAAGACAAGGGCGTTGAACGCGGCCCACAACACGACGACGCGCCAGCCCGCCAGCTGCGGCCCCGCGAAGCGGTGGCCATCACGACCGCGGGGCCAGAGGGCGAAGGCGACCCAGATGGCCACGGAGATGGTCACAACAGCCAGCCCCAGTCCCGCCATGACAAGGATCGGCACTTGGTCCGGCCGCTCCGCCAACTGCCCGATGTGATCCATCAGCCCAATCTCTGTGTGCGGTCGAAGCAGCTGGAAGAAGACGGCCTGGGGCAGCAGCTCACCCGGCGCCGCGATCATGAACGGCGTCAGCACGATCGCGGAGACCGCGCCGGCGCCCAGGAGCATGATTCCTAACAGAGGCGCTGAGGGCACCTGCGGCTCGGCTCGTGGGCCGAGGCGGCGCCAGACCAGATCGAGGGCGATTGCGAACAGCACCGTCACGCCGACCGCCTTCGTGAGCGCACTCAGTGCGGCCAGTCCGCCGGCAAGCGCGAGCCCGGTCATCTGGCGGCGCAGCGTGACGCGAGGCGCCAAGGCCGGGTGCACGGCGAGGTACGCGACGATCGCGGCGAACGAGAACATGGCCATCGGCACGTCGATCCTCACCTGGGCGCTGAGCCCCACGACGCGCGGGTCAAGCGACCAGACGAGCGCCGCCGCGGTCGCCCCCCACCAGCCCGCGAGCCGATGGCCGATCGCGAACACCAGCGCTACCGAAATGAGGCCGTATGCCACCGACAGCTGGCGCGCCGCCAAGAACGACCCTGGACCGCCCCAGGCGCTCGAGTCGAACAGCATCGCAGGAGAAAAGACGAAGGCCGCCGCGGGCGGATGCGCGAAGAAGTAGTCGCGGTAGGGCAGAACGCCATGCAGGAAGAGCCGCGCCGCCGTGGCATAGACCCCTTCGTCGTGGTTGGCGCTGGACAACCCCGCCGCGGAATCGAGCTGCGTCAGCCGTTCGGTGACCGCCAGCAGCATGACCAGGAGCACGACGAGTAGCACAGCAACGCGGCGCATCGACGTTGATCCCTCCTTGAGCGCCCGGCTGGGCACCATCCATCCCTGGCGCTTTCGCCGGGGGCCATCACTGGCGTTGCGCAGCGCAGTCGGCGATGGCTTGCACCGCATCGGGAGCATAGACCTTCCGGCGGTTCCACCAGTCGGCAGGGACCGGGCCGCCCTGACACTGGCTCAAGCGGCACACCTACGCTCATTCGGATGCACTTCGCGGCGCCGATATACTGGCCGCCCGCGGCCCCGGTCCGCCTGTGGCAGGCGGCTCGACGCCGGCGCCGCCGCGGGCATCCGGGAGCAGCGATGGGGCAGGAGTACCCATACAACGGGCGGCTGAGCCGCTGGGACGAGGTGGCGGAGGGGCTGGCGATCGTCGGCGTATCCGCTAACGAGACCCCATTCCCGTTCACCCCGGGGCAGTACGCCACGCTGGCCCTGCCCGGGCCCGAGGGGAAGGTCATCCAACGCCCGATGTCGATTTCCTCGCCGCCAGACGACTTGTCCGAGTACGAGTTCTTCATTCGCCTCGTACCCGACGCGGAGTTCACCCCCTTGCTCTGGCAGCTCAAGATCGGCGACACGATCGGTATCAAGGGAGCCAAAGGCAAGTTCGTGCTCCAGGACGACGGCCGCCGCGCCCTGTTCGTGGCCTCCGGGACCGGCCTCGCCCCATACATGAGCATGATCGAGACGCTCCTGGCCCACGGAGAGCGTCGTGAGATCCACCTTCTGCATGGGGCCAGCTTTGAGCGCGACCTGGCCTGGCGCGAATGGCTGACCGAGATCGAGGCCGACGGCAAGCTGCCGCTCCACTATGCCGCCACCCTGTCGCGCCCGGCGGACAACCCCGGCTGGCAGGGGCTGACCGGTCGGGTGGAGACCGTGGTTGCGGACGAGCTGGACCTCCACGACCTGACCCCCGCCGACACGACCCTGTACCTGTGCGGGAACCCGGAGATGATCACCGCGGCCGAGGCCATCGCGCTGAACCGCGGCTTCCCGACGGAGCAGATCCGCAAGGAGCTGTACTGGCCCAAGGCCCGCCCTCACGGAGGGCCAGCGGAGTGACCGAGCCCTTCTACCTCACCACGGCGATCTTCTACCCCAGCCCGGGGCCAGCCCTGCACTCGCTGTTCGAGGCTATCGGGGCCGATGTCCTCGTGCGTTACCAGCGCCTTACCGGGCGCGAGGTCCGCTTCCTGACGGGCATGGACGAGCACTCGGCCAACCTGGAACGCCAAGCGCAGGAGCGTGGCGTGGAGCCTCGCGCGCTGGTCGACGAGTGGGCGGGCAATTGGCAGGCCGGGTTTGATCGGTTCGCCATCAGCTACGACCGATTCATCCGGACCACCGACCCCGACCACGCCCGGGCGTCGACCGAGATGGTCCGCCGCGCCCAGGCAGCCGGCGATATCTACAAGGGCACCTACGCCGGGTGGTATTGCACCGGCGACAACGAGTTCAAGACCGATAGCCAGCTGGTCGACGGGCGCTGTCCGGACCATCCGACCCTGGAGCTGCAGTTGCTGGAGGAGGAGAACTACTTCTTCGCCCTGAGCAAGTACCAGGCGGCGCTGGAGGAGCTGTATCGGTCCAATCCGTCGTTCTGCGAACCGGAACCGTTCCGCAACGAGGTGCTGGGCTGGCTGAGCGACGGGCTCCAGGACTTCTCCATCAGCCGCGCCGGCGGGACGTGGGGCATCCCGTTCCCGGACGACCCGGCGCATCGCATCTACGTCTGGTTCGACGCGCTCACCAACTACGTCACCGGTGCCGGCTTCCCGGACGACCCGGAGGCCTTCGCCCACTGGTGGCCGGCCGACGTTCACGTCATCGGCAAGAACATCACCCGCTTCCACTGCCTGTACTGGCCGGCGATGCTGATGAGCGCCGGGCTGCCGCTGCCGCGCCAGGTGTTCGCCCACGGCTTCATGCTCATGCGCGGCGAGAAGATGTCCAAGACACGAGGCAACGTGCTCGATCCGAACGTTGCCCAGGGCTTGTTCGGGGTGGACGGCGTCCGTTACCTGGTCCTGCGCGAGATCCCGTTCGACCGCGACGGCGACGTGACCGCCGAGGGCCTCGTGCGCCGCTACAACGCGGAGCTCGCCAACGACCTCGGTAACCTCGTCAACCGGACGGTCTCCATGGCAGGCCGATACCTGGACGGGCACCTGCCCGACCTGGACAGCCTCGACCTGAACGATGCCGATGAGCAGCTGCGAGCCATAGCCGAGACTGCGGTCGTCGAGTACCGAGCCGCCGTGGAGCGGCTGCACTTCGACGAGGCGCTCGCCGCGCTGGGCACGCTGACCCGTGCTTCAAACGGCTACGTCGAGTTACAGGCTCCGTGGGTACTCCACAAGGCAGGGGAGTCACATCGCACCGGTGCCGTGCTGGCCACCCTGGGGGAGGCGTGCCGGATCCTGGGCCACCTGCTGGCGCCCTTCTGCCCCGGGGCGGCCGCCGACCTGCTGGGCCAGGTCGGGACGCCACCCCCGTATGACGACCGCGGCGCCGGCGGCCCCGGGCTGGACGCGCTGCTGACCTGGGGCGCCGAACCGGGTCCTCGCCGGACCGGGCCGCCGGCGCCGCTCTTCCCGCGAGTCGAGGTGGACGCCGACGAGTGGGTCGTGGACCAGGGGGATTCGCCGCCCTGACCCGCCTCATCGTCCCGGACCGGCTGCCGGGGATCGTGGACGCCCACGCCCACCTTCAGCACGAGGTCTTCGCCCACGACCTCGATGCGGTGCTGGACCGCGCCCGCGCGGCGGGGCTGGTCCGGATCCTGGTTCCCGGATGGGACCGCGCCTCGTCCGAGGCCGCGCTGGCCCTGGCCTCCCGCCACCCGGACCTGCTCGACGCAGCGGTCGGGATTCACCCGCATTACGTCGCCGCGGCCACCGCTGCCGACTGGGATGCACTCGAGCGTATGGCCACCGACCCGGCTGCGCGGGCGGTAGGGGAGATAGGGCTCGACTTCTATCGCAACCTCTCCCCGCCGGACGTGCAGCGGGAGGCCTTCGCGCGTCAGCTTGACCTGGCGGCGCGCGTCCGCAAGCCGGTCATCGTCCACGACCGCGAGGCCCACGGGGACATCACCGCCGTTCTCCTGGACCATGCCCCGCGACTCTCCGGCGTGCCCGGGATCCTGCACGCCTTCTCGGGAGACGCACGGATGGCGACCGCATTGGCCGCGGCCGGGTACCTCATCTCGTTCGCCTTGCCGGTCAGCTTCCCGAAGAACGCCGGCCCTCGCGCTGCCGCGGCTGCGATCCCGGCTACGAACCTCCTGGTCGAGACGGACTCCCCGTACCTGGGCCTCGCACCGGATCAGCGAAACGAGCCGACCACCGTCCTGCGTACGGCCGCCATGCTGGCCCGCCTTCGCGAGGAACCGGTCGAGGCAGTGGCGACCGCCGCTGGCCGGGCCCTGGCCGGAATCCAAGGCCAGGCTTCGTAAGGGTCCTCGGGATCGTCCGTCCTGGGCCTCGTCCCGTTCGCCATCGGTCTCGGCGGCCTGCTTCCGGCATTGCGGGCACGCAGGCAAACCATCCCGCGGCGGTAGCGCCGGACAGCTGCCCAATGTTCATGACATGTACCGAACGGCCCGCCCGGCGCCGCAACTCGAGGCTCACCGCCCCCTTCCTGACGATTTGGTTCACCACACGGACAAGAACGACATCCAACGGCCACATTCGGCCCATTCCGACCCGACCGCGTGTTCCCTTTGGCCGATGTGTTCATGTGGTGAACATTGCCCGTGGGTCAATGCAGCCGCCTGGGACGGCTATCCTGCGCCGTTCGCCTTGACAGTCGCGCCCCGCACCTGATACCTTCCGTTTAGCACTCTCACTGGTTGAGTGCCAGAACCCGGAAACGGGGACGGATCGCATCGGTCCACCCGGCGCTCCCAGTGCGAGTGCATGACAAACGCCTTTGACGGTGCCGCCCGGCATCGGTTCATATCAGGAGGACATGGCTCTCATGGCCACTTCGGTCAACGCCACCGCGACCCAGCTCAAGCCCCTCGGAGATCGGCTGGTCGTAAGGCCCACCGCCCGCGAGGAGATGACCAAGAGCGGGATCGTCATACCTGACACCGCCAAGGAGCGCCCCCAGGAGGGGACGGTCCTGGCCGTCGGCCCAGGACGCACCCTCGACGACGGCACCCGGGAGCCGATGGAGCTCGCGGTCGGCCAGAAGATCCTGTTCCAGAAGTACGCGGGAACCGAATTCAAGCTCGACGAAGAGGAGCTCCTGATCCTGTCCCAGAAGGACATCCTCGCCGTCATCGAATAGCCCGTCTCAGTTTCGGAGGACTTAACTACCACCATGGCCAAGCAACTCCAGTTCAGCGAGGAGGCTCGGCGTTCCCTGAAGCGCGGCATCGACAAGATGTCCGAGGCTGTCAAGGTCACGCTCGGCCCGAAGGGCCGCTACGCTGTCCTCGACAAGAAATTCGGGGCGCCGACCATCACCAACGACGGCGTCACCATCGCTCGCGACATCGAGCTCGAGGACCCCTACGAGAACATGGGGGCCCAGCTGCTCGAGGAAGTCGCGACCAAGACCAACGACATCGCCGGAGACGGCACCACGACCTCGATCGTTCTCGCCCAGGCCATCGTCACCGAGGGCATGAAGAACGTCACCGCCGGCGCCAGCCCGATGGGCATCAAGCGCGGCATCGAAAAGGGCGTCGTGGCGATCGTGGATGAGATCAAGCGGCTGTCCAAGCCGGTGGCCACGCCCGAGGACATCGCCCACATCGCGGCCATCAGTGCCCGCGACGCGGAGATCGGCCAGCTCATCAGCGAAGTGATGGGCAAGGTCGGCAAGGACGGGGTCGTGACCGTCGAGGAATCCCAAGGCCTGAAGACCGAGGTCGAGTACGTCGATGGCATGCAGCTCGACCGCGGCTACATCAGCCTGTACATGGCAACCAGCGGCGAAGGCGGCAAGCTCGAGGCCACCCTCGACATGCCCTACATCCTGGTCACCGACAAGAAGATCAGCGCGGTGGCCGATATGCTGCCGGCGCTCGAGAAGGTGGTCCAGCTGGGCCGCCCGCTCCTGATCATTGCCGAGGACGTGGACGGCGAGGCGCTGGCCACCCTGATCGTCAACAAGCTGCGCGGCACCATCAACGTCCTCGCCGTCAAAGCCCCGGGCTTTGGCGACCGCCGCAAGGCCATGCTGGAGGACATCGCGACCCTGACCGGCGCGCACGTCATCTCCGAGGAGGTCGGCCGCAAGCTCGACAGCGTGACCGTCGAGGATCTCGGCCAGGCGCGCCGCGTCACGGCCACCAAGGACACGACCACCATCGTGGATGGCAAGGGCTCACCGGACGCCATCAAGGCCCGCATGAGCCAGATCAAGCTCCAGATCGAGGACACGACCTCCGACTTCGACAAGGAGAAGCTCCAGGAACGCCTGGCCAAGCTCTCCGGCGGTGTCGCGGTGCTCAAGGTCGGCGCGGCCACCGAGGTCGAGCTGAAGGAGAAGAAGCACCGGATCGAGGACGCCCTGTCCGCGGCTCGTGCAGGCGTGGAAGAGGGCATGGTCGCCGGTGGCGGCTCGGTTCTCGTCCATGCTGCACCGGCTCTCGACAAGCTCGAGGTCCTGGGTGACGAGGCCGTGGGCGTGGCCATCCTCCGGCGCGCGCTGGAAGAACCACTCCGCCAGATCGCCATCAACGCCGGCCTCGAGGGCTCAGTCGTCGTCGACGCCGTCCGCAAGCTGAAGCCGGGCCACGGGTACGACGCCGAGAAGGGCGAGTACACCGACATGTTCGTGGCCGGCATCATCGATCCGGCCAAGGTGACCCGTTCCGCGCTGCAGAACGCCGCGTCTGTCGCGGCTCTCCTGCTCGAGACCGAGACGGTCGTGACCGACATCCCCGAGAAGGAAAAGGCGCCGATGCCCGGCATGGGCGGCGGCGGCATGGACTACTAGAGAGTCCGATAGCGTCCGCTGGCATCCGCGCTAGCCGGACGCAAGCATGAAACGCGCCTAGAGGCGGGTGTCCCATCCGGGGATGGCCGCCTCTTATGCTGCCAGGATTGCTACCAACCGAGGTAGCCGGCTCCCGACGCTCACCCGGCTTCCTGGGCTTCCCGGAGGTCGATCGCCGGGAGTCTGGCGCGTGGCTCATGCCCCCGTACAATCCAAGCGATGCATCGTCGCGCGCCCACGGCGTCCTTCCTGATCATCGGGGCGCTCGTACTCGCTGCGTGCGCCGGCGGTTCGCAGTCCCCAGAGGTGAGCCCAACGGCCAATGCCGCGGCCGCCTCTTGTCCTAGCCTTGACCTGCGCGGCCCCGACGGCACGGCGCTGGATCTGAGTGGAAGCTGGATCGGGGTCGGAGACCGAAGGGCGCTGCTGAGGCCCAGCACGTATGAACTTAATCCCCTGAACAGTTGCCTAGCTTGGGTGGGCCGGAGCACCGAAGAGGGCGAGGAGGCTGGCGCGTCCTGGATGAACGTGTTCGACGGCAAGGTGAACTCGGACTTCACGATCTCGGGTGACTGGGCCGTGGTAGCGGCTAGTGAGGACTTCTGCCCCCCGGGGGCTGCAGGTGGAGCGCAGTGCGACAAGGCGCGGGGAACACTCATTCTGCGAATCGAATGGGTCCCCACGGCTGAAGGGAACCGAGTCCGTTTGCTGCTCCAGGAATACACCAAGATCGGCAGCGCGGGTGGGCTCGGTGGCTTCGTAACGTCTATCTGGGTCCGCCCGGGCGACGAGGCTCTCTTCGACGTGCCAGTGGAATAGTGGCTGGGCACTCCAAGCCGGCTCCCGACGCTCAACAGCCTACCTACGGAACCTCCAGCCACTGCTCCTCACGCGTCTAGCCGACCTTGCTGCGCTCGCCTCAAGCGGTGAGCGGCAGGTTGTCGGCCGCAGAGGCCGGCTCGGCGGCCGCCCGGAGGAGGTCGTCGATGTCCCGCACCGAGGCCAGGACCCGCTCCCGCAGGTCGTCGAGGAGACCGCCGACTTCCTGGGCGGCGGTGCTGATAGAGGTCAGCCGGCTCTTCATCTTGCGGACGTTGTCGACCGCGAACTGGATGTCCTGGAGCGCCTCACCGACCGCGGCCAGGTCGACCTGGCCCGTCGTATCGCGCAGGGTCAGCAGGGCCATCACCCGGGCCACACGGAACGCGGCCTCCAGGCCCACCCCGTCATCGATCTCCGGGTCGTAGACCGCGTACACGTCCGAGCCGACCAGGGCGAAAGGCACGACCCCGGCCGGGGCGTGCTCGGGAGTGAAGACCGCCAGGGCGATGGCCGCTCCCCGGTTGGCGCGGGCTGCGGTGAGCTCCTCGGCCAGCAGCCGGCGGCTCAACGAGCGGTCCTTGGCCTCGATCACGACCCGGAGGTCGCGACCATGGGTCCGGGTCGGGTCGATGGTCAACACGAAGTCGCCCTTCTTCGAGCGGAGCGCATCCCCGGCATCGGTCCCGGTGCGCTCGAGGAAGTCGCCAACACCGCGTGCCAGCTCCGCCAGCCGATCCGCGACGAGATCTTCGAACTCGATCCCTTTGGCCGTGCCCCGCGCCCGCTCCCCGGCGCGCACGCGGTTGGCGGCTTCCAGTGAGGCGATCCGCTCCCCGAGGCTGCGGAACTCACCGCTGACCTCATTGCGGAACTGGTACAGCGGGCTGGCTTCGCGGGTTGGGTCCAGCAGCTGGGCCAACCGCGACCCGTCGCCGTCGAAATAGCGACCCAGGACCTCGTTGAGCTGGCCGACGGCGCTGTCGCGGCGGTTCGGGTCGAAGAGAGCCGCGGTCAGCCGTTGGAGGCGCCCCGAATCGCCCAGGAACGATTCCAGCGTGCGAGGCAGCCGGCCCTCGCCGTCGGCGAAGTTGGCGCGCAGAGACGCCTCAAGCGCCTCGGCAGCGCGGGCGTGGGTGGCCGTCATGTGCTCCATCATCCGGTTGAACTCGGCACGCACGACGTCCACGTTGGCGCCGTTGCCGGCGTTGGCCATCGCCTGGAGCCCGATCCGCACCGCATTGGCGGCCAGGGCGGGGCGCTCAGCCTCCGGCACGCTGCCGACGAAGCCGGCGAGGCCCGGATCGGTCAGTTCGAGGTGGTGAATGGTGACCCGGTCGCCGAGCACGCTCAGCACGGGCTCGCCGGCAGGGCGAGTGGCAGCGGTCTTGCTCATGCCCGCACTTTGGACGGCGGTTGTGACACCTTCGGTGTCGCGCCGGGGCGCCCAGGGACGCCCGTTTCATCGGTACCAAGGGGCTATGGAGGGCATGGATAGGTCTGGTTAGGGTTGGTTCGATGGCCATCCGAGAGGAGACCGGCGTCGTCAGGCCGGCCGGGGAGAGCACGCCGCCAGACACGGTGGAGCTCCCGTACGCCCGCCGCCTGCGCGCCGCCGCCGCGATCTGGCGCCCCAGCCTACGCGTCTGGGTCACGCTCGGCGGCGTCGCGATCGTCGTCGCCACCGCCGCACTGACCGCCAACCTGTTCGCTGATCGGCTCCGCGAGCTCGCCGTCCTGGCTGCCCTGGAACACGCGGAGTCGGTGGTGCGCGCCAATCTCGACCCGGTGGTTGACGCCCACGCTCTGGACATGGGGGTCGCGAGCGACGCGGAACTCGACGAGCAGCTTGTCCGACTCGTCCAGGGCGGAGACATGAGCCGAATCGTGGTGTGGTCCCGCGATGGCCGGGCCGTGTACTCGTCCGATCCGGCACTCCGAGGTCTGCGCTTCTCGATCGGGGACCACCTGGCCGCCGCTTTCGCCGGGAGTTCGGTCTCCGAATACGGGACCGAAGCCGGGGACGAGGCTGCAGCTGTCGAGGGCGCCGCGCCGCTGCCGGTTCCATTCCTCGAGCTCTACGTCCCCATTCGCGGCGCCGTTGATGGCGATGCGATCGGCGTGTACGAGGTCTACCAGGATGCCGGCCCGATCGAGATGCTCGTCAGCCAGACCCGCTTCGACGTGCTCGTCCTGGCCCTCGCCGCGTCCGGGCTCCTGTTCGCCATCCTGTGGCTCGCCTTTGCGGGCGCGTCACGCCTCCTCGCCCGCCAAAACCGGCTCCTCCGCGAGCGGTCGGTTCGCGACCCCTGACTGGCCTGGCCAACCATGGCTTCCTGCTCGAGGAGCTGAACCGATACCTGGCTCGCCCCAGCCCTTCAGGCGCCATTGCCCTACTCGACGTCGACAACTTCCGCCTCCTCAATGCCGGCCACGGCCACCGGGCCGGCGACGAGGCGCTTCGCCGCGTGGCGGCCGTGTTGACCGCCGTGGCCCAGCCGGGCCAGCTCTACGGCCGATTCGGCCCCGACGAGTTCCTGCTTGCCTGTTTCGCGGATGACCAGGATTCGCTGATGCGCACCCTGGCCGCGCTGACGGGGGCCCTGGCCGAGGTCGACCTCAACTTCGCGGACTCGGAGCGCCTCCCGCTCAGCGTCTCGGCCGGCGTGGCCCGTGTGCCGCGCGACGGACACACCGCGCTGGACCTGCTTTCGGTTGCGGACGCGGCACTCCGTGAGGCCAAGACGTCCGGGGGTCAGGCCACGAAGGTGGCCGACCAGGCCACCATCGGCTCCCTGGCTGCCCAGAACACGGTCTTCGGCGTGTTCGAGGGACTGCTGGTCACGGTGGACACTAAGGACCATTACACGCGGGCCCACTCCGAGGACGTCACCGGCCATGCGCTCTTCCTGGCCGATGTGTTGGAGCTGACCGATGAGGAGCGCCGGCTGCTCCGCCTCGCCGGCCTGCTTCATGACATCGGCAAGATCGGCATCCCGGATGGGATCCTCCGCAAGCCGGCTCCGCTCACCGGCGAGGAGTACGACATCGTCAAGCAGCACGTGGCGCTCGGCGACGCGATCGTGGGCGCCGTCCCGCAGCTGGCCGAGGTCCGCGCCGGCGTCCGCCACCACCATGAGCGCTGGGACGGCACGGGCTACCTGGACGGTCTGCGGGGTGACGCCATTCCGCGATTGGCCCGGATTCTGGCCGTCGCCGACGCCTATTCGGCCATGACCACGACCCGCCCCTACCGCAAGGCGTTGTCCCCCGACGAGGCTCTGGCCCGGGTCGCTCAGGCTGCCGGCAGCCAGCTGGATCCGGATTTGGCGATGGCCTTCGTGACGGCCATGCGCAGCCGGCAGGTCGAAGCGGCGCGAGCGGGCCTGGACGCGGTAGGGATGACCGCCCATCGCCGCTCCGCGGCCGGTCAATCCGGTACGCTCCATTGGTGATGCGTCGGCCATCGCGAACCGCCGCCACCCTCATCTGGATCGGGCTGGCCCTGGCCCTCTCGGCGTGCGCCGGGCAGCAGGCCGCCAGCCGCACCGTGGAGCTCGCGACTCTCAACGATTCCGGGGTGACGGGGAGCGCCGTGCTCACGGATCTGGGAGATGGAACGACCCGAGTCGAGGTTGACGTCGACCCGGCCGGGCACCCGGACATGCCGGCCCACATCCACCCAGGCACCTGTGAGAATCTGGTCCCTCAGCCCACGTACCCGCTCCAGAACGTCATCGAAGGCCAGTCGGAAACCGACGTCGAGGCCACCCTGGAAGAGCTGTTCGCCGGAGAGCTCGCATTGAACCTGCACTTCTCGAGCGACGACTTCGGGACTTACACGGCCTGCGCCGACCTCGAGTGAGACACCGATAGAATCAGGGGACCGATGTCGCCTCCCAAAACCTCGACGGCACGTCCCCAGCTCGACCCTGACGAGATCCTGGCCGCCCTGAATCCTCCCCAGCAAGAGGCGGTCCGGCACACCGACGGGCCACTCCTGATCCTGGCCGGGGCGGGCAGCGGCAAGACCCGGGTCCTCGCCCATCGGGTCGCGCACCTGGTGGCCAGTGGCGTGCCCCCGTACCAGATCGTGGCCGTCACCTTCACCAACAAGGCGGCCGGTGAGATGCGGGACCGGATCGCCGGGCTCATCGGGGCCCAGGCCACCAGGGAGGCGACCATCGGCACGTTCCATGCCATCTGCGCTCGCATCCTGCGGCGCGAGGGCGAGCGTATCGGTCTGACCCGGAGCTTCACGATCTACGACCGCGCCGATCAGCTGGCGGTCATCAAGGAGTCCCTGCGCCGGCTGGACCTGGACGACAAGCGGTTCGCGCCCGCGGCCCTGCTGGTGTTCATCGGTCAGCGCAAGGACGAGCTGTCGGACCCGGCAACCGCCATGCGGCAGGCATCCGGCTTCTGGGAAGAGACCGCCGCCCGGGTGTACGAGGCCTACCAGCGCCAGCTGGCGGAATCGGACGCGGTGGACTTCGACGACCTGCTGCTCCGGGTCGTGCTCCTGTTCGAGCAGCACCCCGACGTGCTGGCGCGCTACCAGCGACGCTGGACCTACCTGCTGGTCGACGAGTACCAGGACACGAACCGGGCCCAGTACCGCCTGTGCCGGCTCTTGGCCGCGGTGCACCACAACCTGGCGGTCGTGGGCGATGACGACCAGAGCATCTACTCCTGGCGCGGCGCGGACCTGCGCAACATCCTCGACTTCGAGCGTGACTGGCCCGACGCCACGGTCGTCAAGCTCGAGCAGAACTACCGATCCACCCAGACCATCCTGGATGCGGCCCACGCGATCGTGTCCCGGCTCCCGGGCCGCAAGGACAAGCGGCTGTGGACCGATCGCGGGGCGGGGGCCGCGGTGAGCGTCTTCGACGCCTACAACGAATACGAGGAGGCCGAATTCGTGGCACGCCAGGTGGAGCGCCTGGCGTCCTCCGCCGACCGACGGCGCGGCTGGGCCAGCCTCCTGACCCAACGCGCGGAAGACGCTCCGGTGGGTGACGGGGCGGACGGGGCGGACGGGGCGTCGGGACCGTTGCGCTTCGGTGACATCGCCGTCGCGTATCGGGTCAACGCCCAGAGCCGGGTGCTGGAGGAGGCGTTCATGCGCTTCGGCATCCCGTATCAGCTGGTGGGCGGGGTCCGTTTCTACGAGCGGCGCGAGGTGAAGGACGCGCTGGCCTATGCGCGATTGGCTCGCAATCCGGCCGACCGGGTGGCCCTGGAGCGCGTCATCAATGTGCCGGCCCGCGGAATCGGGGACAAGACCGTTTCCGAGCTGCGGGCGTGGGCCGACGGCCGCGACGCGAGCCTGTGGGCGGCGGTCGAGGCAGCCACGGAGAACGCGAACCTGGCCACGCGGTCACGCGCCGCCCTGGCGGGCTTCGCGGAGCTGATTCGCGGGCTCGTGACCGTGGCGGCGGGGGAGCCGGCGTCTTCGGTCCTCGAGGCGAGCCTGGAGCGAAGCGGGTTGCGGGCCGGGCTGGAGGATGGGACCGAGGAGGGCGAGGAGCGCTGGGCGAACCTGGTCGAGCTGCGCAACCACGCCGCCGAATTCGACGAGGTGGCGGCGCCCGAGGGCCTGGCCCGCTTCCTCGAGGAGGTGGCCCTCGTCTCGGACCAGGACACGCTGGAGGAGCGGCCGGACCGGGTGACCCTGATCACCCTCCACGCGGCGAAGGGCCTGGAGTTCCCCATCGTGTTCATGGTGGGCCTCGAGGAGGGGCTGCTCCCCTACGCGCGGGCCCTGGATGACGAGCGCGAGCTGGAGGAGGAGCGGCGGCTCACGTACGTGGGGATGACACGGGCCAAGGACCGGCTGTTCCTGGTCCACGCCCGCCACCGCTCGGCGTGGGGGAGTGGCGGGGTGGAGGTCGAGCCCTCCCGCTTCCTGGCCGATCTGCCCGAGGACCTGCTGGAGGTGGGCGGCGGCCGCCGCGGCCCGTCCGGGCTGGGCTGGGTCCGGGACGGCGGCATGGATGATGGTTCGGGCTCGACGCCAACGGTATGGGGCCGGATTCGGCCCGGGCTGGAGCCTTTGCGTCCCGAGCGGTTGCCGGACCTCGACCTGGGGAGCGGGACGTTCGGGCGAACGAGCCCGGTGGGGACGGGGGAGGCGGCCGCGGAGGGGACGGGGGAGGCGGCCGCGGCAGAGGCAACCCCGCCAGAGCTGGCCTGGCGGGCAGGCGACAAGGTCCGGCATCGTCGTTTCGGGGACGGGATCGTGGTCAACTCGCAGTGGGTCAGCGGCGACGAGGAGGTCACCGTCGCCTTCGCCGGCCACGGCGTCCGTCGCCTGGTCGGCTCCTACGCCGGCCTGCAGCGTATCGGCCGATAACCCGGCTCTAAGCCGCCCTGAAGGCGTCGCCGCTACCGTCTGACGGCCGTGCCCAAGGATTACTCCGAGCCCAGGCTCATCAACCTGACTGTCCGGGTAGATGACTACGTGGTGCTCCATGCGCGATGGCGGGCTCTCCGTGAAGGGACGTCGGTGAATGCGGCGATAGCCGAGTTTCTCTCCGCATACTCCGGGGTGGAGACGCGGATCCGTGCCACCCGTCCGCCTCGTGCTCCGCGACCTCGAGACATCTACGAAGAGGGTCTTCGCCGCAGCCGCGCGGGTTTCTAGCCGCCCAACGGCCCACCGCCAAGGGCCAACCGCCGGGCTCTCAGAGTGCGACCCATGCTGTATCACAGGCATTCGTGCTATCGGGCTATCGTGCTACGCGATATCACGAACCACTGTGAGGCGGTGGGGTGCTCGCTGTCGGCTCCTCTGTTCTCCGGCAGCGGCCGACCGGGCGCTACCATCGGGCCATGGCTGATGCCCCCGAGCGGAACCAGGCGCTGGCGGACGACCTGGTCAACGCCCGCCAGGAGTTCCTGGACGCCGTGGCCGACATCGATCCTGCTCTGCTGACCAGTCCGGGCCTGGTCGGGGTGTGGTCGGCCCGCGAGCTGGTGGCGCACATGGGCTACTGGGCGGGTCACGCGGCGGAGGCGGTGCACCATGCGGAGCAGGGCCGGCTGGACGAGTTCGAGGTCGATGCCCCCAGCGTGGACGAGCGCAACGCCGTCGTGGCCCGGGTGGCGGGCGAGACGGAGATGGCGACCGTGCGCTCGCGGGAGGAGCTTGCCTTCGACGCGTTCCGGAAGCGGGTGCTGAGCGCCGACCCTGAATGGCTCTCCGAGCGGGACGCGGACGGCGACACGCTGGAGGAGATCATCCTGTACGACGGGGCGGACCACTACCGCGAGCACACCCACGACATTCGGGCCTGGTTTGCCGGCGGAGCCGGAGCCAAAGCCGAAGCCGAAGCGGAAGCCGAAGCCGAAGCGGAAGCGGAAGCCGAAGCCGAACCGCTGGATGACTGACCCGGCCGGGCGGCCCGCCAAGGCAGCCGTCAAGCGCGCGGCCAAGGCAGCCGCCAAGCGCGGGGCCAGGGCAGCCGTCAAGCGCGCGGCCGCGTTGCGCGCCGCCATCGAGGACGCCAACTACCGCTACTACGTCCTCGACGCGCCGATGATCGAGGACGCCGAATACGACCGCCTGCTGCGCGAGCTGGAGGAGCTCGAGAACGCACACCCGGAGCTCCGGACCCCGGACTCGCCCACGCAGCGGGTGGGCTCCGCTCCGGCGGCCGGATTTGCCGAGGTGCGCCACGGCGTGCCCATGCTGTCGCTGGGCAACGCATTCGGAGCCGATGAGCTGCGCGAGTTCGACAAGCGGGTGCGCCGGGGCCTGGGACTGACCGACACGGACCCACCGGTCGGCTACGTCTGCGAGCTGAAGATCGACGGCCTGGCGGTGAGCCTGCGCTACGAGGGCCGCTCGTTCGTGCGGGGCGCGACTCGCGGCGACGGCTACACCGGGGAGGACGTCACCCCCAACCTGCGGACCATCCGGGCCATCCCGCTGAACCTGCGCGGCGACCCACCCGGGACCGAGCTGGAGGTGCGAGGCGAGGTGTTCATGCCGCGCACCGCGTTCGAGGCGCTCAATCAGCAGCTCGAGGCGGAGGGCAAGCCGCGCTACGCAAACGCCCGGAACACCGCCGCCGGATCGGTGCGCCAGAAGGATCCCGCGGTCACGGCCGGCCGAAGGCTATCGGTATGGTCCTATTCGCTGGTCGGCGTGCCGGGGCTGGCCAGCCAAACCGCCTCGCTCGCGCTCCTGCGCGAGCTCGGCTTCCCCGTCAACCCGCACGTCCGGAGCGCCGCCGGGGTGGACGAGGTGCTGGCGTTCGTGGCCGAGTGGGAGCACAAGCGGCACGAGCTCGAGTACGAGACCGATGGCGTGGTGGTCAAGGTGGATGCCGTGGCCGAGCAGGAGCGGCTGGGCTTCGTCTCGCGCTCCCCACGCTGGGCGGTGGCGTACAAGTTCCCGGCCGAGCAGGTGACCACGCGGTTGGAGGCGATCGAGGTCTACGTCGGGCGCCACGGGGCGATGACGCCGGTCGCCCACGTCACGCCCGTGTCGGTGGGCGGGACCACCGTCCGCAACGCGACGCTCCACAACATCGACGAGATCCGGCGCAAGGACCTGCGGGTGGGGGACCTGGTCGTGCTCCAGCGGGCCGGCGACGTCATCCCCGAGGTCGTCCGCCCGGTGGTGGAGGCTCGCACGGGTTCCGAGACCGAGTGGTCCATGCCACTGACCTGCCCGGTGTGTGGGACCGAGGCGGTCCGCGACGAAGGCGAGGTGATTGCCCGCTGCCCGAACCCGTTCTGTGCCGCGCAACGGATCGGCGGCCTGGAGCACTTCGCCGGGCGGGGCGGGATGGACATCGAAGGGGCCGGCTACAAAGTGATCGTCCAGCTGGCCGACCGCGGGCTGGTCAGCGAGCCGGCGGACCTGTATCGGCTCAGCGTGGAGGGGATCGAGGGCCTGGACCGATTCGCCCGCAAGAGTGCCGAGAACCTGTTCGTGGCCATCCAGCGGTCCCGACGACGCCCGCTGTACCGCATCCTGAACGGGCTCGGCATCCGACACGTCGGGGAGCAGACCGCGATCGACCTGGCTCGGTGGCTGGCCCAGGACGTGCCGCCGGCCGAGGGTGAGTCGGATGCCGACTGGACGCGGCGGGTCGTGGAACGGCTTGCTTCAGCGTCGGCCGAGGAGCTGACCGAGGTGTACGGAGTGGGGGCCGTGGTGGCGGAGAGCATCGCCCGCTTCTTCCGCGACGAGCACACCGCGGACGTGCTGCGCCACCTGGTCGAGGCCGGGGTGGTCGCGGAGGCACCCGAGCCGAGCGCGGTGGCCGCGGTCACCAAAGGTCCCCTGGCCGGCAAGACGCTGGTCGTGACCGGGACGCTGCCCGGCTTCACACGCGAGGATGCGGAGGCCGCAATTCGGGCCGCCGGGGGCCATGCCGCCAGCTCGGTGAGCGCCAAGACGGACTACCTGGTGGCCGGGGAGAAGGCCGGATCCAAGCTGCTTCGCGCCGAGGCGCTGGGCGTGCCAGTCCTCGACGAGGACGGGTTCAGGCGCCTGCTCGAGACCGGGTCGGCCTAACGGCGGGCGTAGACCCCCACGAACCACACGAACTGGCGCCCGGTGTGGAGCGGACGAAAGCCGGCGGCGATGACCTTGGCTTCGACATCGGTCCGCTCGTGGATGAAGCGCGGGTGGTCCTCGCCCTGCAGCCGCGCGAAAAGGTCGAAGACGAACCACCGGGCGCGGGCGATCAGGCCCCAAAAGCCGCGCGATTCGGGCACGGCGATGGCGTACAGCCTCCCCGCCGCCGCGGTGGAGCTGGCGATCAAAGCGTCCGCATCCGGATAGCAGCAGATGACCTTGTCCAGGACGACCACGTCGTGCGGCTCAAGCGGCTCGACCGCCGCGTCGCCCACCCACAGGTCCACGCGATCCTCGAGCCCCGCCTCGCGCATCTGGGCGGAGGCCTGGGCGATGGCCTCGGACGACAGGTCCGCGCCGGTGGCGCGCGTCGCGCCCGCGTCCAGCGCCCGAACGATGAGCTCACCGGTCCCACACCCCACGTCCATGACGCTCGATCCCGCCAGGCCCTCCTGCTGGAGCCACCCGAAGAGCAGGTCGGTGGACGCGGGGCACACCGGCTGCCAGTCGCGCATCCGCTCGTCGAAGTGTTGCGCGATGCGCTCGACCTCGGTGGGTGATCGTTCGGGCGGACAGGCGCACGGCTCAGACATGTCGCGCAGTGTAGGACCGATGGGCTTTCCGCCCTAGAATCCCCGCCAATGGCTGCGCCACCGCCGACCGGATTATGGACGCGGCCCTTCCTCCTGCTCCTGCTCGCCTCGTTCGTCTACTTCACGGCCGACGGCATGACCTTCGCCGTCCTGTCCCGGTATGTCGACGGCCCGCTCGGTGGCAACGAGGTAGGAGCAGGGCTCGCGTTCGGCGCATTCAGCCTGACGGCGCTCGTCCTGCGCCCGTTCGCCGGTCGCCTCGCCGACCGCCGGGGCCGTCGCGCGCTGATGGTCGGCGGAGCGGCCCTGTTCGCGGTTGCGGCCCTCGGTCACCTGGCGGCGACCACGCTGCCCATCCTGATCGGCCTGCGGCTGACCATGGGCGTGGCGGAGGCATTCTTCTTCGTCGCCGCCTTCGCGGCCGTAGCCGACCTCGCTCCAGAGGGGCGTCAGGGAGAAGCCATCACGTATGACAGCCTCACTCTGTACCTCGGCATCGCCATCGGCCCGGTGTTGGCGGAGATCGCCCTCGGCGAGGATCGCTACTGGGCCGTGTGGATTGCCGCGGCATCGGTGGCGGCGCTGGCTACCCTGATCTGCCTGCTGCTCCCCGAAACCCGGCCGGCGCCCACGGGGGACCCCGGTAGCGGGCGGCTGCTCCACCGCGCGGGGGTGCTGCCAGGCGTCGTCCTGCTGGCCGGTGTCTGGGGCATGGCCGGCTACTTCACGCTTGCCCCGCTGTTCGCGGTCCGTGACCTGGGCCTGACCGGGGCATCGCCGTACCTGTTGGCGTTCGGGGGCGTTGTGATTCTCGCTCGCCTCATCGGAGCCAAGCTCCCCGATCGGGTGGGCGCGCGACGGCTGTCCGGCACCGCCATGATCATCACCGCCGGCGGGCTTCTCATCATGGGCCTGTGGGCCGATCCGATCGGCCTCATGGTTGGGACGGTGGTGCTCGCCCTCGGCGTCGCCTTCACGACCCCGGCCCTGGCGCTCCTGGCCATCTCTGGCGTCCCGGCCGCCCAGCGCGGCGCTGCGCTCGGAACGTTCAGTGCGTTCATCGACCTTGCTTTCGGGCTCGGTCCGGTGACGCTGGGCGCCATCGCGGCCGCGTCAACCATTCCGCTGGCGTTTGCGTCTTCCGCGGGGGTGGCGCTGCTGGGGACTTTCATGCTCTGGCTCGGCACGCGGGCACGGAAACCCAAGGCCGTGCCGGCGCCTCAGGACTGACGGTCGTCCTCGGCCAGGAACGCCTCGACCAGCGCGTCGTACCCACGGAACGACACCCGGACCGTGTGCCCGGAGTCGGGGTCGACCTTCAGCCGGGCCCCTGGAATCCGGTCCGCCACCAGCTGCGAGGCGGTCAGCGGCACCACCTGGTCCCCACCTCCGGCCAGGACGAGGGTGGGAACGTGGATCTCGGGCAGCCGCTGGGTCACGAACGAGGTCGGGTCCAGCGTGCCCCTCAGCTCGCCGATGAACCGCTCCGGGGTGGACGGACGCGGCTGGAGGCGGGCCACTGCCGCGAACGCGGCCGCCGGCGGTGAGTCGCTCTCCGGACCGCCGGGCTTGAGCTGCGCCCCCTGGCGCGCGAACAGCTCCCCCCACGCGCCCCGCTCGGCGAGGTCGATCCACTCGGCCATCCGGGCGGCCATGGGCGAGTCGGGTGGCGTCTCCGATGACGAGGCGGCCAGGACCAGCCGGCGGACGAGCTCCGGTCGATCCACGCTCAGCCACATCGAAATCCGGCCACCGCCCGACTCCGCTTCAACCGCGAAGGGACCGGCCAGACCCTCCAGGACGATCGCCACCCCCATCGCCGACACCCGGGGATGGAGCAGGGCTGCCGCATCGGCCCGGTCATCCGGGATCGGCCTGCCGACCACCGTTACCGGACGCGCCCGCGCCCGGTCCTCCCATCGGCGCATCAGGAGCTGCTCGGTGCCGGCCATCAGCCGCAGCCCGGTCTCGACCCCGCCCACGACGACCAGCGGGGCTCCGTGACCGCCGGGGATTCGCAGGCGTTCGATCCGACCGCCGGGCAGCGGCAGGACCTCGACCCGTGGCGCCTTCTTCATCGGCGCATTGTGGCCTGCTAGCATCGCCCCATGATCAGCCGAGCCGACGTGGAGCACGTCGCCGAGCTGGCCCGCCTGCATCTGACCGATGAGGAGCTGGACCGCATGCAGGACCAGCTGTCGCGGATCCTGGAGGCGATCGCCGTGCTCCGCGACGTTGACACCAGCCAGGTGGGACCCACCGCGACTGTCCTGGCCCTCGAGAACGTCATGCGCGACGACGATCCCCGCGACGGGATCTCCCGGGAGGCGGCGCTGGCCAACGCGCCGCTGCGCGAAGGAGACCACCTCCGTGTCCCGCTGATCCTCAAGGAAGGGCGCTAGTGGTGCGCCGTGCCGGGAACGAACCGGTGCGCATGCCTGGACTAGGCCGGAGCGCATAGTGCCGGGACGAACCCGGTGCCCCGTGCCGTATCACGCTCGCTCGTGGTATCGCGCTAACGTGCTACGCGATAGCACGAAGGCCTGTGACGCGCCGCGGGCCGCCGCTTGGCCCCAAGGCATGGGCTTCTGCAGAGTCCGGCCAGGGTTTCCCGCACCAGGCTTATGACCGAGCTCCCGCTCGCTGATCGCACCATCAGTGAGGTCGTCCCCCTGCTGGACGCCGGGGAGCTGTCCAGCCGGGACTTGGTCGAGGCCTGTCTGGGGCGGATCGGGCGCGATGGAGCCCGGCTGAACACCTTCCTGGCGCTGAGCGCGGAGGCTGCCCTGGCCGCCGCCGATGCGGCTGACGCGGCCCGTCGGGCCGGGGACGGTCGGCCGCTGCTCGGGATCCCGTATGCCCTGAAGGACATCTTCGTGACCCGGGCGCTGGACGACGAGGGGCAGCCCAACGGGGGACTGCCCACGACCGCCGGCTCGCGGATCCTGGCCGGATACCTGTCGCCGTATGCGAGCGACGCCGAGGAGCGCCTGACCGCGGCAGGTGCGGTCCTGCTGGGCAAGACGAATTGCGACGAGTTCGCCATGGGCAGCTCCAACGAGAACAGCGCCTACGGGCCGGTGCGCAACCCGTGGGACGAGACGCTCGTCCCGGGCGGGTCGAGCGGCGGGTCGAGCGTGGCCGTAGCGGCGGGCCAGGCGTTCTTCGCCACCGGCACCGACACCGGCGGGAGCATCCGCCAGCCCGCCGCGCTGAGCGGGGTGGTGGGCATGAAGCCGACCTACGGCCGCGTCAGCCGCTACGGGATGGTGGCCTTCGCCTCGTCGCTCGACCAGTGCGGCCCGTTCGGGCGGTCGGTGCGGGACGTGGCGGTGGTGCTGGGCGCGCTGGCCGGACACGACCCTCGCGACGCCACCAGCGTCGAGGAGCCGGTGCCGGACTACGCGGCCGCTCTCGATGGGGAGGTGCGCGGCCTGCGCCTGGGGGTGCCGCGCGAGTTCTTCGTCCCGGGCATGGAGCCCGGCGTGGAGCGGGCGGTCCGTGACGCTGTTGATGTGCTCGCCTCAGCCGGCGCGGACATCGTCGAGGTCTCGCTGCCGTCCACGGACAAGGGCCTGGCGACCTACTACATCATCACCCCGGCCGAGGCGAGCGCCAACCTGGCTCGCTATGACGGGATCCGCTACGGCCACACGGCCGGAGTAGACGACCTGCTCGAGAACTACCGCCTCACCCGGGGCCAGGGGTTCGGGCCGGAGGTCAAGCGCCGGATCATCCTGGGCACGTACGCCCTGTCCGCCGGCTACTACGACGCTTACTACCTCAAGGCGCAGCAGGTCCGGACCCTGATCAAGGCTGAGTTCGACGAGGTGCTGAGCACGGTCGACGCCCTGCTCGCCCCGACCTCACCGTCGGTCGCGTTCAAGATCGGGGCCAAGACCGAGGACCCGTTGCTTATGTACCTCAACGATGCCTGCACCCTGCCGGTCAACATCGCCGGACTGCCCGGGATTTCGCTGCCCTGCGGCCTGAGCGACGGGTTGCCGGTGGGGTTCCAGGTCATCGGCCGGGCCTTTGACGAGGCCACCGTGCTCCGCGTCGCCGATGCCTACGAGCGCCGGGCCGGATTCGCGCAACTGCGACCCCCAACTGCCCGGGACTAGATCTGGAAGTCGATGCGCATCACGACGCGCCTGAGCGTGGGGTGGCTCACCTCGGTGAACCCTGCGACGGCGAAGACGTTGCGGCTGCCAATGTGGAGCTCTCCCCAGGTGACCTCCTCTCCCGGTTCGGTGATCATCGGGTAGCCCTCGAGGGAACGAGCGCCGCGCTCGCGGGCGAAGTTGACCGCAGCGCGCGCCAACTCGTACGTGACGCCCCGACGCCGGAAGCCGGCGCGGGTAATGAAGCAGGTCACCGCCCAGACGCCGTCGTCGGTCTTGTCTTCCGCTCGGCCCGCCCAGGGGGTGCGACCGAGGCGCACGTAGGCGGTGCGCGGCTCGACCGCGCACCAGCCGACTGGCTCGGCGTCGAGGTAGGCGACGAGGCCGCTCGTCGTGCCTGCCTCGGGCTGACCGCAGCCGGTCTGCTGGCGCAGCCGGCGGGCGCGTTCCTCAACGGGAACCGAGCCCGAGTCCCACGCCCTGCCCCGGGTCTTGAAGCGCTGGCACTGGCAATTAGCCGCATAGCCCCGCGTGCCGAGAATGGCCTGCAGATCCTCGCAGGACGCTTCGTTCGCAGGGACGACGGTGAAAGCGTCGCTCATGCCGTTGCGTCGATCGCAGCCGCCGATCGGCCGGCGCCCTCGGCCCAGCGAAGCACCCGCAGCGCGCGGAGCGTGATCCATCGGCTCGGCTGATCCTCGGTTTCGCCGAGGTCGACGAGCAGCTCGTCGTGATGGGCGTGATCGAGCACCCACCGGCCGTCAGCGCCGCGCTTTGACTCGACGATGCCGATCGCCTCGGCCATCCGCTCGTCTGGCGCGACGCCCGCGTCCCGCAGGTAGTCGAGCGCGCGGAGGGGGTCGTAGTGCCAGCCGTTCGGGAACGCCAGGTAGAGCCAGCGCGGCTGCGCCAGCTCGCCGGTCGACAGCCGGCGGAGGAGGCGTCGCTCGAGGAGATACTCCTGCCCACGGACGCGAGCGGCGGTAACGTCCCCGTTCGCGCCGGTCGCCCGCTCGTATTCGAGCAGACCCTCGAGCACGTTGATCGTCGTCTCGAACGACCCGCGCGTCGAGCCTCGCTCCTGCTCGCAGTTCCAGCCGCCGTCCTCCATCTGCTCGGTCAGGAGTCGATCCACGATGACTCGGATGTCCTGGCCGAAGTACGCCCCGATCGCAACGGCCTGGCCGTTGATGCACGGCTCGACCTCGCCGTCGAAATACGGGAGATCGTCGTACTCCCACAAGACGTTCGCCCGGACGAGTTCCAGGGCACGACGCGCCTCCTCGGTCGCTGGGTCGAGGCCAAAATGGCGCAGCAGCTGGAGCGTCGCCGTCGCGGAGGTCCACTCGGGGAAGTACCCGCCGCCGCCGCCCCACCGCCCGTCCGGCGGCTGGAGCGCGAGCAGCCGAGCGCCCCACCCTTCATGGGTCACGCGCGCTCGCTCTGCCGCGACGTCCTCGGCAGGCGCGTCGGTGAGGTCCCGCATCACCTGCCAGCGGATCGCCGGGTCCGTGTCGAGGAGCCAGTCCATGACGGTCACAGATTTCCCTCCTGCCGGTTGCCGATTGGGTCGCGCTACGGCTTAACCGACGCCTGCCTTCGCGACGTCGCCGATGATCTGCGCCAGCTCCTGCGGGCGGGACCACATCGGCCAATGGCTGGTCGGCAGGTCGACCCAGGTCGCGTTGCGGAGCTCGGGGATGCCGGCGAGAAATGCCCAGTCGGGATGCTCCTTGGCGTAGGCCTGGTATTGCGCGGCGCTGAACCCCGTGCAGATCAGAGTGCTCGGGATGTCGCGCCGCGCGTCGTTGGTCAGCTCGTAGCTCTCCCGCACGACGCCGCCGGGGACCGGAACTGCCCGCTGGCGGAACGTCTCCTTCTGCTCCTCGCTGAGCCCGTCGAGGTTCTCTTCCTCCTCGATCTCCTTCCAGACCATCGGCTTCTCGACACCCTTGAAGTCCGGGTCCAGCGGTGCGAGTCCCGGTGCCGTGTCGACGTACACCATCGCCGCGATCAGCTCGGGGACCCGGTCGCTCGCGGCGTAGCCGGAAAACCCCGACGCGCTGTGGACGGCGAGCACGACGGGGGCGTCCGCCGCCCGTGCCGCGTCGCAGATGGCGTCGACGTGATCCGAGAAGGTGATTCCAGATCGGTCCGTATCGGCCGATTCGAGTCCGGGGAGCGTCAACGCGGTGACGTCATGGCCGTCAGCCCGCAACGCGGCGGCGACCTCGTCCCACGCCCACGCGCCGAGCCAGAACCCGGGAACCAGGATGATCGGCGCGGTAGTCATTGCTCGACTCTACGGGCGGGCACCGACATCGCGCAGGAAGTCCAGCACCAGCCGGGTGAACCGCTCGGGCTGCTCGAGGTTCAGCATGTGGGCGGCGCCCTCGAAGATCTCGAACCGGGAGCCCGGCACCGCATCGGCCAGGATGCGGCCGGAGGCATTGGTATAGGCCTCGTCCAGCGCACCGATGACGACCAGCACCGGCATGGTCAGCTGATCCAGGCGCTCGTCGGCCGGTGGGTCAAGGCGCTGGGGAATTCCCTCCTCCTTTTCGGCGGCATAGGTGGTGAGGATCCAGTCGTGCATCGACGCCCGAGCCGACGCATTCAGCCGACCGTCGGGCTGATCCGGGCCGTCGCCCCAGAACGCAGTCTCGAGGTCCGCCAGACGCGTCCAGTCCTTAGCCTCCAGCGCCTCTTCGGTCGCCTTGTCCAAGGCCTCGCCCGGTGCGAGAGCCTCTGCCGGCAGATCCGGCTCGCCGGCCCCGCTGGCGACCACGATCAGGCTGGTTACGCGCTCCGGGTGCGTCACGGTGAAGTTCAGGGCGATCGACCCCGAGCGCGAGGTGCCGAGGAGATGGGTCTCCTGCACGCCAAGGTAGTCGAGCACCTGCCCCAGATCGCCGTGGTTCGAGAACTCGACGTGCTCGCTCTCGCTGCGGCCATATCCACGCGTGTCGTACCGGATGACCCGGTACCGCTCCGCGAACGCGGGGACATGAGGGTCCCACTGCCGCAGGTTCGCCACTCCCGCATGAAGCAGGACCAGCGGCGGGCCCTCGCCGGACTCCTCGTAGTACAGCCGACCGCCGCTGACGGGGATGAAGCCGCTCTCGCTCATGCCGCCGATCTTACCGACTAGACTGCGGAGCCGATGGTCGAGATCAGCCACGTCCATCTCCTGGTCGCCGACCTGCCGGGCCTCAGCCGGCTCTTCCGGGAGGGTGGCGCGCAGCTCTTCCCACAATGGCTGTCGACCGACTACGTCGGTGAGCCGCGCATCGCGTGGTGGGGCATGCGCGGCGTCCCCATCGAAGCGCTCGAACCGCCGAAGGACGCCGCCCGGCGCGGCCTCTGGCCACGGCAATTCGACGACTGGACCGAGCCGCCGCGCGGGCTGGTGCTGGCAACGGTAGACGCGGAGCGCGCCGCAACCGACTTGGCCGCTGTCATCGGGGCGAATGAGGGCTGGTGGGAGGTCGGGGAAGACGCTGAGCTCGGTGCCACCTGCCGGCGGGTGACGGTTGGCCGCAGTGTCCTCGTCCTGGCCGAGCCGTCCTCGGAGGGCTATGCCGCCGCCTGCCTGGCACGATTCGGTGAGGGACCGATTGCGGTGGCCCTTGACGGCACAACAGCCGGGGGTCGTCCCGTGTCGGCTAACCCGGTTACCGACAGCCCGGCCACCTACGTCCGGTTAGGTCCCGGCACGGCGCCCACCTTCATCTTCCTCCCCGCCAGGGGCTGATGGCCGAGCGGCGCAGCGAGCTCGCCATTGCCCTGGTGCCCGTGGCGCTGGCCATCGCGACGCTCCTGATCCTGCTCAACCCAGCCATCGCCCCCGCCATCGTCAGTCCCCGGCTGGCCCTGGCAATTGACGCCACGGCGACCCTGGTCGCGGTGGCGGTCGCCGCCCTGGCATGGGTCCATTTCCAGGAAGGACCGGACCCGGCGGCCCTGGTTCGGGCCAGCGCCTTCCTGGTCTTCGCCGCGGTGAACGCGCTCTTCGTGCTGGTCACGGTGGCCGGATTCGAACAAGCCTTCGGCCTGTCCCTCGAGGCGCCCGGCCAACTGCCCCTGTGGGGGGTGGTCCTGGGCCGGGCGGTGGCCGCCGGTCTCCTGGTGGTGGCGGGCCTGGCTGCCCTTCGGCGCCTCGTGATCGAGCGATTCCCCTCGGCGCTCTTGCTTTGGCTGCCGGCCCTCCTGGTCACTGGGGCCGTCGTGGTCGCAGCCACCGTTCAGCCGTCGCTACCGACCCTGCTCGACCCGGAGGCCCTGGCCCGGCTGAGAACGGATCCCGCCGCGCGGCTGCTGGCCGCCGGCAGCCCGTTGCTGGTGACGCTCCAGGTCGTGATTGGTCTCGGCTTCCTGTGGGCGGCGGCGCTGGCCTACCAGGTCTATCGCCGGGATCGGCGCGGCATCGACGCCTTCCTGGCCGTGGGTCTGATGGTGGCCGCATTCAGCCAGATCCATTTCGCCATCCATCCTGGCACCTACGCCACCCTGATCACGACCGGCGACCTGCTGAGGGTCGCCTTCTACGCGCTGCTGCTGGTGGCGCTGGCCGCCGAAAGCCGGGGTGACGTCAGGGCCTTGAGGCGTGCCAACGAGGAGATCGTCCGTCTGCGCGAAATCGACCTGGCGCGGGCCACCGTGGAGGAGCGCGCTCGCCTCGCGCGGGAGATCCACGACGGTATGTCGCAGGAGCTGTGGTACGCCAAGCTGAAGCAGGGACGGCTCCTGCTGGGGTCGGGCTTGCCCGAGGAGGCACGGCGCTTGGCGGAAGAGGTGGCCCATGCGATCGAATCGGCCCTGGCCGAGGCACGCCAGGCGATCATGGCCCTGCGCCCGGCGGAGGGCACGACCTTCACCCAGGTCCTCGAGCGCTACGTGGAGGACTTCGCGGACCGGTTCGGGATCCCGGCCGATTGTGTGTGCGACCCTGCCCTCGAGCAGCTGCCGGCCCGCGCCCAGGCCGAGATGCTGCGGATCGTGCAGGAGGCGTTGAACAACGCCCGCAAGCACGCCGATGCCACGCGGGTCCACGTAGAAGGGTCGGCCGGACCGTCCGGGCTACGCCTCACGATCGCCGACAACGGGCACGGCTTCAACGTCGATCAGCCGACGACGGGCTATGGTTTGGGGAGCATGCGGGAGCGAGCGGCACTCATCGGGGCCACTATCCAGATCGAGTCGCAGGCGCAAGGTGGGACGCGGGTCGTGGTCGAGCTGCCGTCCCTTGGTGGAGGCTGATGGCCACGCCCACCGGGGCGCTGCGCCCGCTGCGCGTGATGCTGGTGGATGACCACGCCCTGGTCCGCTCCGCGGTTCGCCAGGCGCTGACCGCGCCGGATATCGAGGTGGTCGGCGAGGCGGCGACCGCCGAGGAGACTCTGGTCATGGCGCCCAAGCTGCGTCCTGACGTGCTCCTGCTGGACATCAATCTGCCGGGGACCGATGGATTGCGTCTGCTCCGCGAGCTGGCGCCTCGACTGCCCGACACGCGGATCGTGATGTTGACCGTCTCCGACAGCCGGCGCGACCTGGTCGAGGCGATGCGCCAAGGGGCGGCTGGGTACGTGACCAAGGACCTCAGTCCCGATGCGCTCCAGCGTGCGGTGCGAGGCGTGCGCTCCGGGGAGCTGCCCATGTCGCGCGCGATGGCCGCGGAGGTGGTGCGACACCTGGCGACTGGGACCGGCCGCGGCACCACACCGGTTGAGGGTGAGCTCCTGCCCGGGTTGAGCGACCGCGAGGCGGAGGTGCTGGGTCATCTGGCCGAGGGTCTGACGGACCGGGAGATCGCCGAGCGTCTGGGCATTTCGCCCCGCACGGTCGAAACCCATGTCGGGAGCATCCTCCACAAGCTCGGAGTGCGGAATCGGGCCCAGGCAGCGACCCGCTATCGGGAGGCGCTGGACCCAGGGGGGCGCTAGCCGGCTGGCTGACTGGCGGGCTGGCCGCTGGCTGCGATGCCCTGCTCCGCGGCCTCGCCGACCCGCGTGGCCACCAGAGCGGCGGCGATCTGCACCCGAAGGAGACGCGGCCGATCGGTGTCGATGGCCAGGTGGGTGCCGTCATGGAGACGAACCAGGAGTAGCCGCTCGAGGGCAACCGCCATCTCCTCGATCTCGCCCAGCGGGATGCTGGTGGCGTCGGTCCCGACATGCACCAGGCGCTCCGACGAGAGGTACAGGGTGCCGGCCTGCGGAAGCGGCTCGGGGGCGTCGATCAGCGTGCGCTCCAGCAGCGCGTTTTCCCGAGAGGCGTGGAGGACTTCCCCGGGGAGCGCCAGCGGCGCAAATCCGGCCTCGGGCTCAACAACCGGCAATCCATCGGTCTGGTACCGACGACGGGCTTCGTCAGAGGCCGCCTCGTCCTCGGTGACCCGGGTGGCGATCGCCCGCGCATCGCGGAGCGCGGCCGACTCGGGCTGGGGACCTTCCATGGGAGGCGAGTGTACGGTGCGTTAGGCGTCACTTCATCGGTATCGCGCTCGGGACTTGTACGGAATGGGCCCTCCGTATCCGCAGGCCGCGATCCGTGGCTCGCTCCGTACCGTCACGGATGGCCACCTTCGCGTGAGCGTCTAGCCTGACGCTCTGCCGGCTGCGCCCCGGTGCCCTGGGGCGCGTCTGCCGGCCGGACGGAAGGTGCCTGTGCCCATCGCTCCCGGTTCTGCCGCCCACCGAGGTATGAAGACCTGGCTCACCCTGGTTCAGGTCTTCGTATTCGTTTTCTCCGCGATGGCGCCCGCGGCGGCTCTGGCGGGGGACCCGACCCCGACCGAAAGCCCAACACCTGAGGCCACAGCCAGCCCGGAGCCATCGCAGGAGCCCACCGCTGCACCGGAGCCGACGGCCGAGCCGACGCCTGAGGCGACCTCCACCCCTGAACCGTCCATTGAGCCGGCTACGCCTCCGCCAACGACGTTCGCCGAGCCCTCACCCGACCCGATACCCGACCCAACGCCGCCTCCGCCTCCGCCGAGCGCCGAGACCGTCACCTTTATCGTCACCTTCGCACCTGGTGGTGACCCTGTCGCCCAGGCCCTCCTTCTCGGTGCCGTCGGGGCTCAGGCCGGAGGCTCGATCCCTGAGCTGGGGATGCAGGTGGTGGACCTTCCCGAGGAGACCTTCCTTTCAGGGCTTGACGCGCTGCGTGCCTCCCCACTCGTGGAACGGGTCGACATCGACCGCACCCGTGCGGTAACCGCGGCCCCGAATGACACCGCGTATCCGATCCAGTGGGCCCTCCCGCAGATCGGGTGGGACCAGCTCTTCGGCTCGGTGACTCCGGCCGGCACCGCGACCGTCGCCATCCTCGACACCGGGGTGGATGCCAGTCATCCGGACCTCGACGAAATCCTCGTCCCGGGCGCTTCCATCCTCGCCGGCTCGAGCTGGTCATCCGATCCCAACGGTCACGGCACCTGGATGACCGGCATCGTCGCCGCCGAGGCCGATAACGCCTACGGCATGGCCGGCGTTGGCTACGCGGGCGTATCGGTCATGCCGGTGGTGGTCCTGGGAGCCGATGGCACCGGTCAGGACAGCGACATCATCGCCGGCGTGGTCTGGGCCGCCAACCAGGGCGCCGACGTCATCCTTATGGCCTTCAGCAACCCCGGCTACTCGCCGGCCCTTCAGATTGCGCTGGACTACGCCTGGGCGCAGGGGGCCGTTCTGGTCGCCGCCACCGGCAATGACGCCTCGTCGTCGGTCACCTACCCGGCCGGCGATCGAGGCGTCATCGGAGTCGCGGCCACTGACCAGACCGATGCGCTGGCTTCGTTCTCCAACTGGGGCGAGGCGGCCTTCTTGGCCGCTCCCGGCGTCGACATCCAGGCCAGCGAGCCGGGTGGGACGCGCGCGACGATCTCCGGAACCTCTGCGGCGGCTGCCCATGTCGCCGGTGCGGCGGCGCTGCTCAAGGCCAACGAGCCATTCCTGACGAACGGCGTCATCGTTTCGCGTCTCGGCCGAAATGCCGATCCGGCCGGCGACCCCGCCGCCAGTGGCAACGGCCGCCTCAACCTGCTCCGCGCCATGGCTGACACCTCCACCGATTCGGTCCAGCCGGCGGGCGCTGCCCCCGTCGGCTCCGGCGGCCCACTCGTCGGCCCATATGTTGCCGCGGCGAACGGCACCGTGTCAGGTACTGTCACCAGTTCAGTTGCACCGTTCGCGGCAATCGATGGGGCGACGGTCACCGTCACCTGTTCCTCGCCTGGATGCTCGAGCGACCCTGCCACTGGAACGACGAACGGCAGCGGCCAGTACTCGATCTCGATCAACTGGTCCAACGGGACGCGCTCCGGCACCGCTGTGGCATCCAAGGCAGGCTTCACGTCGGGAAGCGCTTCATGGGGGCCAATCGGCAACACGGAGACGGCGTCAAACGTCAACATTGCCCTCACGCCCTCGAACGACGCGCCGACCTGCACCGACCCGCAGAGCGGCAGCACCGACGAGGACGTCAACCTCCTTGCCAGCGTGGTGTGCAGCGACGTCGACGGCGACTCCCTGACCTACAGCCTGGTGACTGACGCCAGCAACGGCAGCGTCACGCTGGCCGCCGACGGCAGCTTCACCTACGACCCCGACCTCAACTTCAACGGCTCCGACAGCTTCACCTTCCAGGCCAGCGACGGCGTGCTGGACTCGAACATCGCCACCTACGACATCACCGTCACCCCGGTCAACGACGCGCCGACCTGCACCGACCCGCAGAGCGGCAGCACCGACGAGGACGTCA